>CALEOJ010000095.1 GCA_937910425.1 uncultured candidate division WPS-2 bacterium | reverse complement strand
GGCGGCAGAATAGTGAGCCAGGCGGCACCTGGCCCCATTATAGCCATAGAAGCAGAGTACGCTGCTCGCACGGTGATCGAGGTCGACGCAGATATAGTTCGCAGACATGTGCCGCGTGCGGACACGTCTGCAAGGAGAGCCGGGAGGGACCAACCTTTTCCTGCGTTCGCTGTGGCCACGCGGCCGATGCGGACGTGAACGCGGCTCAGGTCATCCTCCTGCGGGCGGAGTCGCCGCCCATGAGAGCACCGGTCATCGCTCGGGGTAGGCAGCATGATGCAGCCTGACCACGCTCACGACGAATCTGCCAGAACTCGGTCGGTCGGTCGACGACGTGTTGGCCTTGAATCTAGGAACACTGGCTACGCCGGAGCCGGTGCTCCGTTCAGAAATGCGCGGATCGCCGCGTAAAACGGGGTGGGGTTTTCGAGCCAGGGGAAATGGCCGGAGTCGGCGACCATGACTTTCGCTGCGTGCGGGAAGAGCGTGTCGAGCTGCGCCTCCGCACTGCGCGAGGGGTCGTCGGTGCCGTAGAGCAGGAGCGTCGGGTTCGTCGTGCCGCTCAACGTCTTGGTGACGTCGTAGTGCGCGGCAACGTCGAGGTACATCGCGCGGTTGACGTCGCTGTTCGCAAAATGCTGCGGCAGCGAGGCCTCATACGCGAGGCCCTTCGCGTGATCGTGGAAAAAGCCCGGCAACATCGCGCGCTGAACCCCGTCAGCGCTGTTCGCTTGTTGCGCCGCCAGCGCGGCCGCGTTGTCGGCCGCGGTCAAGCGCGCGGCGATCCGCTCGCCGAAGCCCTTGAAGAACGTCGGATCCGGTCCGCCCGGATCGAGCAGCGCGAGCGACGCGACGCGGTCGCCGTGCGCGGCGGCGTACGCCATCGAGAGCATCGCGCCCCACGAGTGCCCGAGCAGCGAGAGCCGTCGCAAGCCGAGCGCCTCGCGCAGTCCGTCGAGATCGGCGACCGCGCCCGCGACGGTGAGTGCGCTGCCGTCACCGAACGCCTCGCGCGACGTCCCGGTTCCGCGCTGGTCGAGGACCACGACGGTCCGGTCACGCGCCAGCTCGACGGCGACCGGATCGACGTACGCGGGCTCGAGTCCCGGGCCGCCGCTGAGGAGGACGTGGATCGGGCCGTTCGTGCCGAAGCGCCGGTATCCGAGCGTCCCACCGGAGACGGTGAACCGCCCGCTGACGTACCCATCCGCGCGGACGCGCGCTGCAAGCCCGGCGAGGGCGAACGCCGCGGCCGAGCCGGCGATAAAGCGGCGACGATTCATGCGTTGGACCTCCTGCGGTGCTACGTTCCGCGCCGCGCCGCGGATGTTCCTCGGTGCGCGGCGAAAGGCATGGCATGGGCTTTTTGATCCGGCTCGTGGTGAATGCGATCGCGCTGATCGCCGTCGCGTACATCGTGCCGGGAATCCATGTCTACGGTTTTGGCGGCGCGGTCCTCGCCGCGCTGATCCTGGGTATCGTGAACGCGGTGATTCGTCCGATCCTGATCATCATCAGCCTGCCGATCTCGATCCTGACGCTCGGACTGTTCGTGCTGGTGATCAACGCCCTGCTCTTCTGGTTCGTCGGCGCGCTGCACGTGGGACTCTACGTCGACGGCTTCTGGCCGGCGTTCTGGGGCGCGCTCGTCATGGCGATCGTGTCGGGGCTGCTCTCGATGCTGACGGGGCGCGACGAGCGGCGCACCTGACGGAGCGGCCGCGATCGACGCCTGGAGCTACTTCGCGCCAGGCGGCGTCAGCGGAATGCGGTGCAAGAAGTACGCGTCGATGACCTCGCGTACCATCGCCTCGGGACGCTCCGAGAAGTCGGATCCGTTGCTCAGCACGATCACGGCGAGGTCGTCGTCGGGAAAGAGCGCGTTGTAGCAGTATCCGCCTGCGTTCGGCGTCAGGCCGTTGTGCCATACTTCGCGGTGTCCCGCCACGGTGTCTGGCACGAAGCCCATCGCATAGGGTCCGTCGTGCCCGTCTTGCAGGCGGGGCGGCGTCCAGAGGTCGTGCATCGCCTGCGGTCCCAGGAGCGTACCGTGGATCAGCGCGGTGTCCCAGCGCGCGAGATCGTTCACGCTCGATACGACGCTGCCGTCTCCGTAGAACAGATCGAGGCTGATGATCGGGGTCGGCACGGTGAACGCGGTCGCGCCGACGTACGGCGTCGCGTGCGGCAGGTTCTGCGCAGCCAGGCCGGCGCCGCTCGACGCCATCCGAAGCGGCGCGAAGATCTTTCGCTGCAGATACGCATCGTACGGCATGCCGGAGGCGCGGGCGACGACGCCCGCCAGCGCGGCGTAGTTCGAGTTGCTGTACTCGAACCGCGCGCCCGGTTCGAAGTCGGGGCGATCGGTGGCGAGGAACGCGAAGATGCGCGCGGGAGCGATCGCACCGGTCAGCGGCCACGGGTGCTCGGTCGTCAACGGATAGTTGTGCAGTCCCGAGGTCTGATTCAGCAGCATCCGCAGCGTGATCGCGTTCGCGTTCGGAAGCGTGGGCAAGTACCGCGCGAGCGGGTCGTCGAGGCGAAGTTTCCCGTCGTCGAGCAACTGCAGCACCGCGGCGGCCGTGAACTGTTTGCTGATCGACCCGACGACGAAGCGCGTGCCGGCGGTGACGGGCTCGTTTCGGGAGACGTCGGCGAGGCCGAAGCCCCGCGCATAGACCGTCCGCCCGCGGTGGACGACCGCGAACGAAAACCCCGGTGCCCCGTTCTTCGCCAGCGCACGCGCGGCGATCGCGTCGAACGCTGCCGGAGGCGGATCCACGGCGTCGGCCGCCAAGGCGGAGGCCGGCAAGGCCGACGCCAGCAGCGCCAGCACGGACAGCGCTCGAATCACAACCCGCATCGTTTTCCGGCTTAGACGACGAGCGGCGGTTTTCCGCCGGGCAGCCTTTTGCGTCGCCGGCGGGTTGGAAGGCGCGGTGTTCGACCCGTTCCTGCTCGCCAAACCGTTCCTCCATGTGCTGGAGCCCGAAGATGCGCACGAGCTCACGCTGTGCGCCCTGGAGATGAACGTCGTCCCCGGTCAGCCGCGCGGCGACGACCCGATCCTCGCCACGACGCTGTTCGGACGGCAGCTGACCAATCCGGTCGGCCTCGCGGCCGGCTTCGACAAGGACGGCCGCGTCTACGAGCGGATGGCTGCGCAAGGGTTCGGGTTCGCCGAGATCGGCGGCGTCACGCCGCACGCGCAGAAAGGCAACCCGCGGCCACGCGTGTTCCGGCTCCCCGAGGACGGTGCCGTCATCAACCGGATGGGCTTTCCGAACGAGGGCGCCGATGCGCTGGAACGGCGGCTGCGCCGCAAGGGCCGGCCCGAGATCGGTCTCGGCATCAACCTCGCCTCGAACGCCGACAGTGCCGATCCCGCCGAGGATTTCGTCGGGCTCGCGCGCAGGTTCGCGCACTACGCCGACTACCTCACGCTCGACGTCTCGTGCCCGAACACGGCGAACGGACAGGTGTTCCTCGAACCCGCGGCGCTCGCCGACCTGCTCGCGCGCATCGCCGCGATCGACTGGGAAACGAACCGCCCGCCGCTGGTCGCGAAGCTCTCGCCCGACGTCGAGGACGTACTACTCGAACGGCTGGTCGAGACGCTGCTCGCGGCACGCATCGACGGGATCGTCGTCGCCAACACGACGCGTGCGCGCCCGCCGGGCCTCCGCAGCCATCACGCGCGTGAAGCGGGCGGCCTGTCGGGGACGCCGCTGTTCGCGCTGTCGAGCGCGACGCTCGCGCGCGTGCGCACGCTCACGGGCGGAGCCGTTCCCCTGATCGGGGTCGGCGGAATCGCGAGCGGTGCCGACGCGTACGCGATGATTCGCGCCGGCGCGTCGGCCGTGCAGGTCTACACGGGGCTGATCTATGCCGGGACGGCGCTCGTGACCAGCATCAAGCGCGAGCTCGCAGCGCTGCTCCGCCGCGACGGCGTCGGTGCGCTCCCGGAGGCGGTCGGCGCCGCTCCTTGACCGCGCGGCGTCCGGCTACCGGCTGGCCGGTTTCTCCCGGATTGGGGAACCATACAACGGCCCGGTGTGTTATAGTAAGCGCTGGTCTTCGGACTCGCTCGAGGGGCTGAGTAGTCTCGACGGGGAGATCCGTGGCCGACGTAAGCAGGCGGAGTTGTGAGCCCTCCTAAAACGATCACAAGCGTTTTACACGCGAACAACGAATACGCACTCGCTGCCTAACCAACTAGGTTAACAGCGACCGTCCGCGAGAGGTAGCCGGATCCATCTCGCAGGCGGTCATGAAGTCCGGCTAGGACGCAGAGTCTTCTCCGAGAAGCGTCCGAAACTCAACCGGAGATGCGGCGCGTCTGATTCCTGTACCGAGAAGCTGACGCGCTCAAGATAAAATCGGTGCTGAGCCTGGAGAAAACGGCGGTCCGGCTTTTCGGACCCGGGGGGCGGCTCCCCGGCAGCTCCACCAAGTAGCAAACATCCCAGCGACCACCCGAGTCGTTGGGATGTTTCGTTTTGCCAGTTCTTAGCTAGGGGAGTTCGCCGCTTGGTACTCGACCTCGTGCGCGAGGATCGCGAGCGCGGCGACGGCCTGGTTCTGGATGTCGGTTGCCGTCAGGCCATTGGCGAGTGTCGTCGGATCCGCCGTGCCGACGCTCGTCGACGTGGATGCGTCGGTCGCGGAAGATGCGGTCGAGGAAGATGAGGCCGACCCGCCGCCACCATCGTGATGGTGGCGTCCCGAGTGAGCGCTTTGTGCTTTCTGCACATCGGATTGGAGCGTCGCTTGCTGTGTGGGCGTCAGTGTCGCGTTGATCTGCTGTTGGACGGTCGAAGGATCCGTGCCGGCGCTCTGCGCTTGTTGCAGGATGCCCTGGATCTTCGTCTTCTGATCGGCCGTCAGGTTGAGGTTTGCAAAGGGATCCGCGGGCGGGGTCTGCTGTTGCTGCTGCAGAGCCTGGAGGTCGGACTGCAGTGTCTTTTGCTGATCGGTCGTCAGGACACCGTTGATTTGCTTCTGGACGTCGGCCTGCGAGAGCCCCTGGCTCTTGGCCTGCTGCAGGATCGCTCGGATCTTCGTGCGCTGGTCCTCGGTGAGATTGAGGTTCGCGAAGGGTCGAAGGGATTGCGAGCCGTCGGAAGTGGCGTACGGAGACAGCCCTCCCGTCGAGCTCGTGCTTTGGATGCCGCTCATCGTGGTGAATTGCCTTTCACGAGTGTCGATGCCGAAGCCGGGCGTCACGATGCGCCGGCTCCTGATGGAGTCATCGGCCGCGATCCTTGGGCTGGGCTGGGGCGAAACTGGGACGTTCGAAGGCGTTGACGATGCGGCCGAGTGGGGGTTCGGGCAGCGCGCGCAGGGTGCAGGGAAGTACGGGCGCGCCGGCAGACTTGCACACGGATCGTGCGACAAGAACTTCCGGCGTCTGGTGCGGCTGCGCAGGCGTGGGGCTTCGGGCTCGCCCCGAAGATCATCCTCGGAATCGGCGCCGGGTTCATGTTCGGGTTCGCTGTGCTGCTGTTCAGCTTTCCGCTGATCGCGGCCCCGGTCGACGCGACGAGCCTATGGATCGTTGACGGCACCGGCGCCGTCTTGCTCGGATTCGCGTGCTTTTTCGTTTTCGGTCTGATCGCGCTGGCTCGCAGCCGGATCAGCATCACCGGTACCACGCTGCACGCGACGCTCCCCGATCATCACAACTGGGTGCTCGTCCCGAGCTTCCGGAGCGTCGCGGTCGAGCTCGGTCAGATTCGCTCGGTCGACCGGCGCGAAGAAGCCGTGCGCGCGTTCGGGTTCACGACGATGCGCCGGTCGCTCTCGATCGTCACCACGAGCGGGGAGCGCATCGGCCTCTTCACGAACACGGAGAACGCCGTCGGGCAGATGCCGATCGACGAGATCGCCGCAGCGATCGCGGCGGGCGCGGGCATCGGGGTCACCGACGATCGACTGGTGCTGTCGCGCGCTGCCGGTCTCTACGGCGCCGCCTCGTCGGCCTGGACGGAAACCCCGCTCGATGCGGCCGGCGCGGCGAAAGTCCGGCGCGCCGCTGCCCGGACGGTGCAGGTCGTCACCGCCTTGCTGCTCCTCACCCTCGTCGTCCGCGCTTGTACCTAAGCGGCGGCGTTCGATGATACGAGATTTGCCGTCGCGAACGTCACGGGATGCCTGTGACGATGCGGCCGCTGGTCCGGTCGGATTGGCGTGCTCTCAAAGAGCTCCGGCTCCTCGCGCTCAGCACTGAGCCCGGGGTGTTCTTCAGCTCGCACGAGCGTGAGGTCGGGGCGGCCGACGACGTCTGGCAGAGCCTTGCGGACGGCGGGGACGGCCTGCGGGTCTTCGGCGCGTTCGACGGTGCGGAGCTCGTCGGGATCACGGGCGTCTTCACGCACCGCGACGATCCGATCGGCGCCACCGCGGCCCTCGGCATGACATACCTGCTCCCGCAGTACCGGGGCCAAGGCCTGTCCGCGCGCTTCTACGAGACGCGGCTGCGATGGATCCGCGAGCAGCCGCGCTTCACGCGCGTCGCCGTCTCGCACCGCCGATCCAACGAGGCTTCGCGGCGCGCGATCCAACGCGCGGAATTCGTTCCGATCGGCGAGACCTCACGCACGTGGCCCGACGGCGGCGTCGAGGACGAGATCAGGTACGAGCTGCGCGTGGCGGAACCCGTCGAGACGGCGGTCGTCGAGCTGTGCGATGCGGACTTCGCGGAGATGCTGCGCGGCGCCGCCCACGTGCGCCCCGGGCTCGCGGTGCCGCCGGGCGGCGTCGACGATCCGGTCGTCGTGTCGCACGTTCGCCGCATCGTCGCCAGGCTGCACGACGGCGGGTATGAGGGCGGGCACTGGATGATCGTCGTGGGCGGCGAGGCCGTCGGAATGTGCGGGATCAAATACCCGCCCTCGGCGGAAGGCGAGGTCGAGATCGGCTATGGGATCGCGGCGAGCCGGCACCGCCGCGGTCACATGACGCGCGGGCTCGCGCTCGTCCTGGGCGCCCTGCGCCGCGACGCCTCGATTCGCACCGTGCTGGCCGAGACCGCCGTCGGCAACATCGCCTCGCAGCGCGTCCTCACGAGCAACGGATTCGAACGCATCGGAACGCGCGTCGATCCGGCCGACGGCGAACTCGTCAGATGGCGAAAGCGGCTCTAGCTTCGACGGCGAAGACGGCGGCGATGGAGGCGTATTTCGGGATCGCGCGGGCCGGCTCGTCGGTGCCGCGCGAGCTGCGTGCGGGGCTGACGACGTTCTTGACGATGTCGTACGTGCTCTTCGTCAACCCGCAGGTGCTGGGGAGCGCGATCACCGGGGTCGACAACGCGTTCGCCAAGCTGCTGATCGTCACCGCGCTCGCCGCCGCGATCGGGAGCCTGCTCATGGCGCTCGTCGCGCGCTACCCGTTCGCGCAGGCGCCCGGGATGGGGCTCAACGCGTACTTTGCCTACACGGTCGTGCTGGGGCAGAAGATCCCGTGGCAGACGGCGCTCGGCGCGGTCTTCATCTCGGGCGTGCTCTTCGTGCTGCTCTCCGTGCTCGGCGTGCGCCAAGCGGTCGTGCGCGCGATCCCGAACCCGCTCAAGTTCGCGGTGACCGCCGGGATCGGGATGTTCCTGGCGTTCATCGGGCTCAAGAACGCCGGCGCGATCGTCGCGAACCCCGCCACGTTCGTCACGCTCGGCGTACTCGGCTCGGCGCCGGTGCTGGTCGCCCTGTTCGGTCTCGTCGTGACGTCGGCGCTGCTGGTGCGGCGCGTCAAGGGTGCGATCGTCTACGGGATCCTCGGTGCGACGGTGCTCGCGATCGTCACGCATGCGGCGGTTTATGTGGGCCCGCACGGTACGCTCGTGCCGTTCGGCGGCTTCTCGAGCGGGATCGTCGCGCTCCCGGTCTGGCCCAGCGGTCTGGTCGGCGCGCTCGACATCCGCGGCGCGATCGGGCTCGGCGCGGCGGCGGTCGTGTTCACGTTTTTCTTCGTCGACTTCTTCGACGCGACGGGGACGCTGGTCGGCCTCGCGAGCCGCGCCGGCTTCCTCGACGCGAACGGCGACATGCCGCGCGCGCGCCGCACGTTCGCCTCGGACGGCCTCGCCGCGATGGCCGGCGCGATGCTCGGGACGAGCACGACCACGGCCTACATCGAGAGTGCCAGCGGGATCGAGGAAGGCGGCCGTACGGGGCTGACCGCGCTCACCGTCGCAGTGCTGTTCCTCGCCGCGACCCTGCTCTGGCCGCTCGCCGGCGTGATCCCCGCCGCCGCGACGGCGCCGGCGCTCATCGTCGTCGGCGCGCTGATGCGCGACGGGCTGCGCAACATCGATTGGGACGACTACGCGGTCTCGATCCCGGTCTTCCTCACCGTCATCGGGATGCCGCTGACGTTCTCGATCGCGAACGGCGTCAGCTTCGGCGTCATCTCCTACGCGGCGATCAAGCTGCTCAGCGGCCGCGGCAAGGAGGTCGATCCGCTCCTCTATCTCGTTGCCGCGCTGCTGATCGCGCGCTACGTCTGGCTGGGCGGCTGACGCTCACAGCGTGACCGTCTCACCGCGTGCTGCGACGCTCGCGCCCAAGCCGAGTTTTTCGCGCACGACGCCGGCGAACGTCGTCGCCGAGACCGGCTCGCCGTGGACGGCGTACAGCTGCGGCTTCGTCTTCAAGGTGCCGAGCCAGCGCAGCAACTCGGTCTGATCGGCGTGCGCGCTATAGCCGGTCGGGTTCACGATCGTGGCGCGCACGTCGAGAACGTCGCCGTAGATCTTGACCGTCTTCGCGCCGTGCACGAGGATGTTGCCGAGCGTCCCGGGCCCTTGAAAACCGGCGAACACGATCGTCGACCGCGGGTCGGGGATGTGATTGTGCAGATGGTGCAGGATCCGCCCGCCGGTCGCCATTCCGCTCGACGCGATCACGATCGCCGGCCCTTGGAGATCGTTGAGCTGCTTGGACTCGTCGGTCGTCACGTGGACGGTGACGTTGCGGCAGCCGAACGGTTCGTCCGGCGTGTCGATGAACGGCTTGTGCGCGTCGGGATAGCGCGCAAAGAGCGCGTCCACCTTGATCGCCATCGGGCTGTCGACGTGCACCGGCGTCGCCGCGATCTGCGGATCGCGGCCCTGCAGGACGCCGATCGAAAGCAGGATGTCTTGCGTGCGTTCCACCGCAAACGCCGGGATGACGATCGTGCCGCCGCGGGCGATCCCGTCGAGCAGGATCTTCTCGAAGTCGCCGAGCGCGTCCGGCGGATGGTTCCGGTCGCCGTACGTCGACTCGCAGACGACGACGTCCGCCGTATCGAGCGGTTCGGGATCGTACAGCAGCGGCCGGCCGTAGCGGCCGAGGTCGCCGGAGAAGATCACGCGCTTGCCGTCGACGTGCACGTCGGCGAACGCCGAGCCCAAGATGTGAGCCGCGTTGTGATAGCGCACTGTCGCGCCGAGCACGGCGAAGTCCGTCTCGAGTGGGACCGCTTGCAGCAGCTCGAGCGTTGCCTGCACGTCGGCGTCGTCGTAGAACGGCGGCGGGGCGTGCTGTTCGTGCTGGAAGCCGCGCTGGGTCAGATGCTGCTGCAGATGCGCGGCGTCCTCGAGCACGATCTCGATCAGAGCCGACGTCGCTGGGGTGCAGTAGATCGGACCACGAAAGCCGTCGTGCACGATTTTGGGCAGGTAGCCGACGTGGTCGATGTGGCCGTGGGTGATGACGATGGCGTCAGTCTGCGCGGGCGGAACCGGCAGCGGCACGTCGTTGAGCGCCTGCGTCTCGCGGGTCCCCTGGAACAGCCCGCAGTCGACATAGACGTGCTTCCCGCCGAACGCGAGCAGATGCTTGCTGCCGGTCACGGTGCCGGCAGCGCCGACGAAGGTCAGCTCAGCCACCGGTCTCCTCCGTCTGGACTTTCGTGTTCGCGACCTGGGCGGCCATCGCGACGCTGCTCGGCCGTTCGTCCGCGCGGTAGCGGTCGAGGCACGTATCGACGAGCCGTTCAGGATCGTCGTCCTCGATGATCATCGCGCCCGTTTCCTTGTGCACGAGATGCGCGATCCCCGCGAAGTCGTTGGAGATCCCGCCCGAATTGCGCAGCACGCCGATCAGTTTTCCTTCGTCGTACGCGATCGCGAACTCGCCGAGCGTGCCGCTCCGCCCGCCGACCAAGAGCACGAAGTCCGAGCTGTGGATGTTGTGCGTTTCGCGCCCCATCAGCCCCGATCCGGTGAACACGATCGCGGTATACGGATCGAGCGGCGACTCGAACACGCTCACGTGCTCCTCGCGCGAGCGCGCCGGGGAGACGCCGAGGCTCGCGCCGCCCGCCT
>CALEOJ010000094.1 GCA_937910425.1 uncultured candidate division WPS-2 bacterium | reverse complement strand
GGGACGCACTTGCGACCGGCCAGGATCAAAGTGCCGTACATTTGGCACTCTCGCGGTTTACGGTCGAGGTGCAGACGCGGCGAATCCTCGAGATCTACCGGGAGGTGCTGGCCGCGCGAGCAGCTTGACTTGACTCGAACACACGTTCGATATAGGATGATCACACGAGCCATGCCGCAGACCACCACCCGCCACCGCTCCGCCGACGCCGCCGTCGGCTACGCCGCCGACCGCACCGGCAACGGGGTCGCTTACACCGCGATCGCGACCGGCACCGGTCGAGCCATCGTGAAGGTCCCCTTCGGGGCCGTCCCCCTCGCCGCGTTCGACGGACGCGAGTTCGGATACGCGGCGGTCGCCGCGGTCGGTGCGTACCTGCGGAGCCGCGGGTTCACGCGAATCCGAATCCGGCTCGCGGACGAGCGCGTCGCCGACGATCTGAACGCTCGCCGCAGCGTCCCGCCGGCACTCGCCATGGCCTACGTCAAGACCCGCTGCGTCCTGCACGGCTTCGCGGTCGCCCGCGTCGAACGCGGCGAACCGATTGAAACCCACGACCTCGAAGCCCGCGCTCTCGCCGAAGTCGCGCTCCGTACTTCAGCCGCCGCCTGACCGGGCTCAGCAGCGGCTCGACATCGACGATCTCCCGCACGAAACCGTCGCACTTTCGCGGGCGCTGATCGGAAAGCTGCTGGTTCGCAGGCTCGACGGCGAGCTGCTGGTCGGGCGCATCGTCGAGACCGAGGCCTACTTCCCGGCCGATCCCGCCTCGCACGCGTACCGCGGGATGACGGCGCGCAATCGGGCGATGTTCGGTCCGCCGCTCCACGCCTACGTGTACTTCATCTACGGCGCGAATTGGTGCCTCAACGTCACCGCGGAGGCAGACGGCGTCGGCGCCGCCGCGCTGGTGCGCGCCGCCGAGCCCGTCGGTGGGATCGCGACGATGCGCGCGTTGCGAGGGAGGCTTGCCCTCAAGGATCGCGACCTCGCGCGGGGTCCGGGAAACCTCTGCCGGGCGCTCGCGATCGGTCCCGAGTTCGACGGCGCCGACCTCACGGCCGACCCGGCCCTGTGGCTCGCCGGCGACGGGATCGAGCTGGCGGTCGGGGTGAGCACGCGCATCGGGATCACAAAGGCGCCCCACGAGCCTCTGCGGTTCTACGCGGCGGGGAATCCGAGCGTCAGCGGGCCACGCGCCTTGTCCCCGTGATGCGGCTGTGGTAGACTGCGCTACGTCGTGCGGTCCCGAACCGTGCGATGTTCTCGTTCCTCGGCGCTTCGCGCCGACGAGCGGCCCCGGCAGCCTCGCCGGTGGGCCCCGTCGCGCGGGACGCCCGTCTCCCCGAGGGAGCAGTCCGCTGCAGTTCGACAATCGACCCAACAACAACGGTCGTCCGGAAGGCGGGGGCCGTCGCCGCCGCTCGCGGCGCAACCGCCAACGCTTCAACGAAGGCGCGCCGCAAACGCAGCACGACGTCTTCACCCAACCCGAGTTCCCGCAGGCGGTCGGACCGCCGCTGCTCTCCGCCGAGCAACTCGCCGAGATGAGCAAAGCCGAGCTCAACGAGCTCGCGAAGACGTTCGAGATCGAGAACCCGACCAAGATCAAGAAGGACGATCTGGTCGCGCAGATCGTCGACGTCCAGGCCCAGCGCAGCGGGCTCGAAAAGGCGAACGGCGTCCTCGACATCCTGCCGGAGGGCTACGGCTTCTTGCGGCGCGACGGTTACCTGGTCGGAACCGAGGACATCTATATCTCGCAATCACAGATCCGGCGCTTCGAGCTGCGGCGGGGCGACCTCGTCGCCGGTCAGGTGCGCAGGCCCAAAGAGAACGAGAAGTACTACGGGATCGTCAAGGTCGAGACCATCAACGGCTACGCGCCGGAAGCGATCGCGAACCGCCGCGTGTTCGAGGATCTCGCGGCGGAACCGCCGACGCAGCGCTTCACGCTCGAGACCCGCGGCGATCTCGCGACACGGGCGATCGACCTCTTCGCGCCGCTCGGAAAGGGGCAGCGCGCACTCCTGCTCGCACCGGTGCGCGCGGACGACGCCGCGCTGCTCGTCCGCATCGCGCGCGCGATCGAGGCGAACGACCGCGACGCGCACGTGATCGTGCTGCTCGTCGACGAGCGTCCCGAAGCCGTGACGCACCTTCAGCGTGAGCTCGACGTCGAAGTCGTGGCGACCACGTTCGAGGAGCATCCCGACAACCACGTGACGACCGCCGAGCTGGTGTTCGAGCGTGCGAAGCGCCTGGCGGAGCTGGGCCGCGACGCGGTCGTCCTCGTCTCCTCGCTCACGCGGCTGGTCCGCGCCTACGCCGCGATCTCGCACCACAAAGGGAACGCGTCGCAGATCGATGCTGCGACGCTGCAGCGTCCGAAGCGACTCTTCGGCGCCGCGCGCGCGGTCGAGGGCGGCGGGTCGCTCACCGTGCTCGCGACGCTGAGCGCGGGGACGTCGGCGTTCGACGCGCTGTTGATCGACGAGTTCTCGCCGGTGGCGAACGGCGAGCTCATCCTGGCGCGCGAGCTCGCCGAGATCCGGGCCTACCCGCCGGTCGATCTGATGCGCAGCAGCAACTGGTACGAAGAGCAGCTGCTCAGCGAGATCGCGCTGCACAAGGTGACCGATCTGCGGCGCGCGCTCTC
>CALEOJ010000093.1 GCA_937910425.1 uncultured candidate division WPS-2 bacterium | reverse complement strand
GTTGGCGCCGCAGCACCGGCGACCGCATCGTGACGACCGCCGCCCTTCGACAGGCTCAGGATGACATGCTCGCGGAGCAACGCAGCGGGCTGCTCCAGCTGCGCTTCGCCGCGATCGTCGGTGCGAAGAACGCGATCGTTTCGGCAGCCGGACTGCGGACGTACGAGACCGACGGACTGCTCGGCTATCGCTGCCGTCCAGAGATCGTCGTCTTGCCGGCCTCGACTGCCGAGGTCGCGGCCTGCGTGAAGCTGGCCCGCGAACTGGGAATGCCGGTCGTCCCGCGCGGCGCGGGGACGGGGCTCTCCGGCGGGTCGCTGCCGAGCGAAGGCTCAATCGTGATCGGGCTCTCGCGGATGAAGAAGATCCTCGAGGTCGACCTCGACAATCGCGTCGCGCGGGTGGAGCCCGGCGTCATCAACCTCGACATCACCCGCGCGCTCGCGCCGGACGGGTACTACTACGCGCCCGATCCCAGCTCGCAGAGCGTCTGCACGATCGGCGGGAACGTCGCCGAGAACTCCGGCGGTGCGCACTGCCTCAAGTACGGCTTCACCGTCAACCACGTCATCGGGCTCACCCTCGTGACCCCGGACGGCGAGATCGTCGAGCTCGGCTCGCGCGCCGGCGAGCCGGAAGCGCTGGGCTACGATCTGGTCGGCGTCGTCGTCGGCAGCGAGGGGATGACCGGGATCGTGACCGAGGTGCTGGTCCGCGTGCTGCGCACGTCCGAGAACACGAAGACGCTGTTCGCGACGTTCCCCTCGACCGACGAAGCCGGCGACGCCGTTTCGCGCATCATCGGTTCCGGAATCATTCCGGCGGCGATCGAGATGTGCGACCGGCTCGCGATCGAGGCGATCGTGGCGGCGACCGGCGTCGACTGGCCGCTCGACGTCGGCGCGCTGATCTTGATGGATCTCGACGGCGTCACCGCCGAGGTCGAAGACGTGGCGGTGCGCGCGCGCGACCATTTGAAGGTGGCCGGTGCGCTCGACGTGCGCGCGCCGAAGGACGACGCGGAGCGGCAGCTGGCTTGGAAAGGGCGCAAGGCCGCGTTCGCCGCGATGGGTCGCATCTCGCCGAACTACCTCGTTCAGGACGGCGTCATCCCGCGCAAGGACATCGCCCCGGTGCTGCGCGAGATCGCGGCGCTCGGCGCGAGCGCCGGACTGCGCATCGCGAACGTCTTTCATGCCGGCGACGGCAACCTGCATCCGCTGGTGCTCTACGACGCTCGCATCCCGGGCCAGGAGCACGCTGCCGAGCAGGTCGGCGGCGAGATCCTGCGCGTCTGCCTGCGGTACGGTGGTTCGGTCACCGGCGAGCACGGCGTCGGCCACGACAAGGTGTGCTATATCGGCGAGCAGTTCAGCGAGGACGATCTCGAGACGATGCAGGCCGTGCGCACCGCCTTCGATCCCGAGCAGAGCTTCAATCCCGACAAGGTGTTCCCGACGCCGCGGCTCTGCGGCGATAAACCAGGCGCGTACGTCGCGCACGCGACAGAAGCGAGCGGCGAGGCTGGCCGGGGATGACCCAGTCGCTCGCGATCGCCGGTGTCACGCCGCGCCAGGTCGTGATGCCGCGCAGCATCGATGAGCTGAGCGAGACCGTGCGCGAGCTGTACGGCGGGCGCAAGCCGTTCGCGTTCGTCGGCGGCGGGACGCACCTCGATCTCGGCAACGCGCCGCGCGCGCTCGACACCGTGGTACGAACCACCGCGCTCGACGAAGTGGTCGACTACACGCCCGAAGATCAGACGATCACCGTCGAGGCGGGGCTCACGCTCGCCGAGCTCGACGCCGTGCTCGAGCGGAACGGCCAGATGCTGCCGCTCGACACCGCCGACCGCGAGCACGCGACGGTCGGCGGCGTCGTCGCCGTGAACGCCTACGGGCGGCGCCGCCTACGCTACGGCACTGCCAAAGATCTCATCGTCGGCGTCGGTATCGTGCGGCCGGACGGGGTCCGTGCGCGCGGCGGCGGCAAAGTGGTGAAGAACGTCGCGGGGTTCGACCTGCCGAAGCTGATGGTCGGTTCGTTCGGCACGCTGGCGGCGATCGCCACGGTGACGTTCCGGGTCTATCCGGTGCCGCAGTCGACGCGAGCCGTGGTGGTGCGCTTCGATCGGGAAGCCGCGGTCGACGATGTGCTGCGCGAACTGATCGCCGACCGGCTCGAACCCGAGTCGGTGGCACTCTACGGCTATCGCTCGCTCGTCGTGACGTTCGTCGGGACGCGGGCAGGCGTCGACGCGCAGATGCGTGCGCTGCGCGACGGTGTAGCCTACCGCTGCAGGGTCGAGACGGCCGAGCTCAGCGAGCTCGAGCGTGAAGCCTACGAACAGCGCGAACGCGCGGTGCGCCGTGACGGTCCGTGGCGGCTGCACGTCGTCGGCCCCCCGTCGGAGCACGTCGCAACGCTCGCCAGCATCATCCCGGCGTCACCGCTTGCCGTGCCCGTCGCGTACCCGCTCACCGGCGTCGCGTTCCACGCGCTCAGCGAGTCGACGTTCGCCGGCGGTCCGGACGCGAGCCCTGATTGGCACGTGCGCGATCTCCGCGATGGGGTCGCGATCGCAACGCGGGGCCGCGGCCACGTCGTGTTCGATGCGATCCCCGATGCGGCGCGGGCGCTCGTCGACGCCTGGGGCCCGCCGCCGCCCTCGCTCGCGCTGATGCGCACGATCAAGGCGAACTTCGACCCGCACGGTCTGTGCAACCCAGGCCGCTTCATCGGAGGCATCTAGTGCCGGACGTGACCGATACTCGGCCGGCCGAATCGCCGCAGAAGGCGGGGTCGCGTACGTTCGATTCGCTGCTGTCGGACTGTGTGCATTGCGGGTTCTGTTTGCCGGCGTGTCCGACGTACGTCTCGTGGGGCGACGAGATGGACTCGCCGCGCGGGCGGATCGACTTGATGAAGGGCGTCGAGGACGGGAAGATCCAGCTTGACGACGCCGTCGCGGGACACATCGACAAGTGTCTGGGCTGCATGGCGTGCGTGACAGCCTGTCCGTCGGGCGTGCGCTACGATCTGCTGATCGAGGCGAGCCGCGCGAAGGTCGAAGCCGCGGTGCAGCGGCCGGCCGAGGACCGCGCGTTCCGCGAGTTCGTGTTCTCCGTGTTCCCCTATCCGCGGCGGCTGCGCGCGATGATCCCGGCGCTGTGGCTGGGGACGAAACTCGGTTTCAGCCGTGCTGTTGCCGGTCCGCTCGGCAAGCTGCTCCCCTCGCGGCTGCGGCAGCTTGCCGCCATGGCGCCGCCGATCGACCTGCGCGATGCGTTCACGAGCCTTCCCGTGCTGACGCCGGCAAAGGGCGAGCGCCGCGCGCGCGTGGCCCTCGTCGCGGGCTGCGTGCAGCGCGCGTTCTTCCCCAACGTCAACGCGGCGACGATCCGCGTGCTGAGCGCCGAAGGCTGCGAGGTGGTCGTGCCCGGCGGCCAGGGCTGCTGCGGGGCGCTCTCGCTCCACAGCGGGCGTCCCGAAGAGGCGAAGCGCTTCGCGCGCGCGCTGATCGAGCGGTTCGAGAAGATGCGCGTCGACGCGATCATCATCAACGCCGCGGGCTGCGGCTCGACGCTCAAGGAGTACGGCGAGCTCTTCGTCAGCGAGCCGGCGTGGAGCGAGCGCGCGCATGCGTTCGCAGCGAAGGTGCGCGACGTCAACGAGTACCTGGCGACGCTCGAACCGCGTGCGCCGCGCAAACCGCTCAAGCTTCGCGTCGCGTACCACGATGCGTGCCATCTGGCGCATGCGCAGCGGGTTCGCGTCCAGCCGCGCACGCTGCTGCGCACGATCCCGGAGCTGCAGCTGGTCGAGATCCCCGACGGCGATCAGTGCTGCGGGAGCGCCGGAACCTACAACCTGTTCCAGCCCGAGTCCGCGCACGAGGTCGGGGTGCGCAAGGTCGACAACGTGCAGAGCGTCGCGCCGGATCTGGTCGCCAGCGCGAATCCCGGCTGCACGCTGCAGATGCAGTCGATCTTCCGCGAGCGCGGCGTCGCGCTGCGCGCCGCGCATCCGATCGAGCTGCTCGACGCCGCGATCTGCGGGACCCCGCTCCGCTGACGAGCGGCGCGGCGAGCTACGACGAACTGGCCGCCGCCTGGCGCACGCTGCGAGCGCGCGGTGTGCGCGTGCGCGAGATCGCCTGCGTCGGTGCGCCGCGCACGCTGCTGATGGCCGAGCTCGGCGATGCGAGCGCCCGGACCGTCTCGATCATCGCGGGAGTACACGGCGATGAGCCCGCCGCGCCGTGGGCGCTCCAATCGCTCGTCCGCGACGGGCTGCTCGACCCGCGCTTCGCGTACCGGATCTGGCCCTGTCTGAATCCGAGCGGCTACGCGGCGGGGACGCGAACGAACGCGGAGGGTCTCGACGTCAACCGCAGCTTCTCGCGCGGTGGAACGACGCCTGAAGCGCGCGCCGTGCTGACCGCCAACCGCGACCGGCGCTTCGCCCTCGCGCTCGACCTGCACGAAGACTACGAAGCGGCGGGATGCTACGTGTACGAGCCGCTCCGCCGCGGCTTCGCGCCGCGCTTCTCGGATGCGATCGTCGTAGCGCTCGACGACGCCGGACTTCCGGTCCAAACGCTGAGCGACGATTTCGACCTCGGCGCGCAGGCGGACGCCGACGTGAACGAGATGTACCAGCTCGATCGCGGCCGGGTGCTCGTCGACTACGAGCTCGAGCTGCGCGCCTTCCCAGGCTTGCCGAGTTCGATCGCGCTGATGTACCGCGGCACACCTTCGGCGCTGACGTTCGAGACGCCGCGGCCGCGCCCGTGGGACGAGCGCATCGCCGCTCACCGCGTCGCGGTCACCACGGTCCTGGCCGGGAGCGCCTGACCCGGGGCGCGAAACCGGGCGGGTCATGCCACAGCGCGATTCCCTCGAAGTCGACGTCCTGTTCGTCGGAGGCGGACCTGCCTCGCTCGCCGGAGCGATCCGGCTGCAGCAGCTCGCAAAGGCCGCCGGCGCGGAGCTCGCCGTGATGGTCATCGAGAAGGGCGGCGAGATCGGGAACCACGGCTTCTCGGGCGCGGTGGTCGACCCCAAGGCGCTGCACGAGCTCTTCCCCGGCGACGAGATCACCGGCGGGCTCGACACGCCGGTCACCAGCGACGCGATGTGGTTCCTCACCAACGGCGGGAAGATCAAGGCGCCGTTCGTGCCGCCGGTGCTGAACAATCACGGCAAGTACGTCGCCTCGCTCTCGAACCTGACCAAGTGGCTCGCCGCGAAGGCGGAGGAAGCCGGCGTCGACGTCTTCCCGGCGTTCCCGGGCCAGGAGCTGCTCTGGGATGGGGACCGCGTCGTCGGCGTGCGGATCGGCGACAAGGGCGTCGCGCGCGACGGTTCGCACAAGTCGAACTACGAGCCCGGTCCCGACCTCACCGCGAAGGTGGTCGTTCTCGGCGAAGGTCCGCGCGGCACGCTGACCAAGACCGCGATCGCGCGCCTCGGTCTCGACGAAGGGCGCGATCCGCAAGTGTACGCGGTCGGGATCAAAGAGCTCTGGAAAGTGCCGGGTCGCCTTGCGGCCGGCAGTGTGATCCACACGCTCGGCGCGCCGCTCTGGAACACGTTCGGCGGCGGCTGGATCTACGCGATGAGCGACGACATCATCGACATCGGTCTGGTGACCGGGCTCGACTACGCCGATCCGACGACCGATCCGCACGACAACTTCCAGCGCTACAAGCTGCACCCCGCGATCCGCCCGCTCCTCGAAGGCGGCGAGATGATCCGCTACGGTGCCAAGGCGATCCCCGAAGGCGGATTGCACGCGATGCCGCGCTTCTACGCGGACGGACTGTGCATCATCGGTGACTCGGCCGGATTCTTGAACGGCCTGCGGCTCAAAGGGATCCACCTCGCGATGAAGTCCGGGATGATGGCCGCCGAAGCGATCTTCGACGCGCTGCAAGCCGAGGACACGTCGTCGGCCAAGCTGGCGGCGTACGCGCAGAAGTTCGAAGACTCGTGGGCACGTACCGAGCTGCACGCGGCGCGCAACTTCCACCAGGGATTCGGCAGCGGAATGTGGGGCGGTCTCATCAACGCGCAACTGAGCTTGATGACCGGCGGCCGCGGCTTTGGGATCAAGGACAAGCTGGCCGGCGAGTACGGTCATGAGCGGATGAAGAAGCTCAGCGAGCTGACGCCGATCGAGGTCACGAAGCGCGTCGTCCCCGACGGCAAGCTCACCTTCGACAAAGTCAGCGACGTGTTCAAGAGCGGCACGATGCACGACGAGAGCCAGCCGCCGCACCTCCACGTCTCCGACACGAACATCTGCGCGGAGAAGTGTACCGTCGAGTACGGCAACCCGTGCCAGTACTTCTGCCCGGCAGCCGTCTACGAACCGCACTTCACGAAGGTGGGCAACGCTCCGGCCGAGGGCAAGCTGCAGATCAACTTCGCGAACTGCGTGCACTGCAAGACCTGCGACATCATGGACCCCTATCAGATCATCACCTGGGTCCCGCCGCAGGGCGGCGAAGGCCCCGTCTACACCGGGATGTGAACCACGCCTGACGTTATCGTCGTCGGCGCTGGTCTGATCGGGCTCGGCGTTGCGTACGAGCTCGCGAAGCATGGTGCGTCGGTGACCGTGTACGATCGGGCCGAGCCGGCGCGCGCCGCGTCGTGGGCCGGCGCCGGAATGCTGGCGCCGTTCAGCGAGCAGATGCCGGACGCCGCGATGCTCGCGCTGTGCCGCGAGTCGCTTGCGATCTATCCCGAGTTCGTCGCGGAGTTGCGCGAACGGACCGGCGTCGATGCGCGCTTCCGGCGCGACGGGACGCTGCACGTCGCGCTCGACCGTGCGCGGCTCGCGGAGCTCGCCGCACATGCACCGACGTTCGCGGCCAACGGTGGCGAGGTCACGCTGGTCGACCGCGGCGAGGCGCTGGCGCGCGAGCCGATGCTCGCGAAGGATCTCGCCGGCGGCCTGTTCGTCGCGAATGAGGCGCAGGTCGACAACCGCCGCCTCGGCCGCGCGCTGTTGGCGGGGTGCGAATCGCTCGGCGTGCGGATCGAGCGCGTCGACGGCCTCGCCCTCGAATGCGATGCGCGCCGGGTGCGCGGCTTACGCACCGCGTACGGTTTCGCGAGTGCGCCGGTCGTCGTCAACGCGGCGGGAGCCTGGGCCGGCACGCTCCCGGGCGTTCCCGACGCGGCGCGCGTCCCGGTACGGCCAGTCGCCGGGCAGATGCTCGCGATCGCGATTCCGCGCACGGCGATGCGCGCGCTGGTCTGGCTCGGGCACCGCTATCTCGTCCCGCGTGGCGACGGCCGTCTGCTGGTCGGTGCGACCGTCGAGGACCGTGGCTTCGACGCGCGCGTGACGGCCGCCGGGATGCACGATCTGCTCGACGCGGCGCTCGCCGTCGCGGCGGCGCTCGCGACGTTCGCGGTGGTCGAGACGTGGGCCGGTCTGCGCCCCGGCTCGCACGACGGACGGCCGTACCTCGGCGCCACGGCCCTGGACGGATACGTCGTCGCCTGCGGCCACTATCGCAACGGGATCTTGCTCGCACCGGTCACCGCGCGCGCGATCGCGCAGCTCCTCGCCGGGGGCGCGGCCGATCGGCTCGCTCCCTTCGCCCCGGCGCGAGGCGGAACGGAGCCGGCGACCGCGCCCGCGAACGGACTCTCGTGACGATCAGGGTCAACGGCGAAGCGCAGCAGGTCGCCGACGGGGCGACGCTCGATGTGCTGCTCGACAACCTCGGCGTGCGCTGCGACGGTACCGCCGTCGCGCTGAACGGCGGCGTCGTTCTGCGCGCGGACCATCGCTCGACCGCGCTGCACGAGGGCGACCGGCTCGAGATCATCGTCGCGGTCGCGGGGGGCTGAGGGTATGCAGACCGACACTAGCATCGATACGCTCCGGATCGGAAAGTACGAGTTCCGGTCGCGGCTATTCGTCGGGACGGGGAAGTACCCGTCGCTCGAGATCATGCAGGCGGCGCACGAGGTCAGCGGCGCCGAGGTCGTCACCGTCGCGATCCGCCGCATGCACCTCGACGATGCGAGCGGGAAGACGCTGGTCGACTACATCGACCGCAAGCACATGACGCTGCTGCCGAACACGGCCGGCTGCTACACCGCGAAGGACGCGGTGCTGACCGCCAAGTTGGCGCGCGAAGCGCTGGGCACCGACCTGATCAAGGTCGAAGTGATCGGTGATCCGGAGACGCTGTATCCCGACACGCTCGAGACGATCGTCGCGTCGGAAGAGCTCGTGCGCGCAGGCTTCACGGTGCTGCCGTACGTCGTCGACGATCCGATCGCGTGCAAACGGCTCGAAGAGGTCGGCTGCGCCGCGGTCATGCCGCTCGCCGCCCCGATCGGGAGCGGCCTGGGCGTCTGCAATCCGTATTCGATCCGCCTGATCAAGGAGCGCGCGAACGTGCCGGTGATCGTCGACGCCGGCGTCGGCACGGCGTCCGACGCGGCGATCGCGATGGAGCTCGGCGTCGACGCGCTGCTGATGAACACCGGGATCGCCGCCGCGCGCGACCCGGTCCGCATGGCGCGTGCGATGCGGCTTGCGGTCGAGGCGGGCCGCGATGCGTTCCTCGCCGGCCGGATGGAGAAGCGGCTCTACGCCAACGCGTCGAGTCCGCTGGCGGGTTTGATCGCCACCGAGCGCGCCGAGCGCTCGTGAGCGACGAGATCTCCGTCCACGACCTGAAGCACCGCCGCGACGCCGGCGAAGACTTCGTGCTGCTCGACGTGCGCGCGCCGGACGAGATCGCGACCGCCTCGATCCCGTGGGCGACGACGATCCCGATGATGGAGATCCCCGCTCGCATCGGTGAGCTTCCGCACGACAAGCCGATCGTCGTGATGTGTCATCACGGCGGGCGCAGCGAGCGCGTCACGCGTTTCCTCACCGCGAACGGCTACGACAACGCCGTGAACCTCGACGGCGGGATCGACGCCTGGGCGATCTCGGTCGACGCGACCGTTCCGCGCTACTGACTGGAGCCCAACCGGTCCGCCGCCAGGATCCGGCGCAGCGCCTCGAATCCGCCCGCGGCGAGAGCGCGGTCGCCGATGGTCGTGCCGTAGTCGGCGACCAGCACCGCGTGATGGATCGCGCGCCACCGCGCCCGTCGCCACGTGCCCGGCGCGACATCACCGTATTCGCTCAGGAACGATCCGTGCGCCGCGACCGGCAAGATTTCGTGCGCCACCGAGAGATCGACCGCCGGATCGCCGTAGTGGACGTCGCCCCAGTCGATGACACCGGTCAGGGCCGAACGTTCGTCGAGTAGCAGGTGGCGCGCGTACAGATCGCCGTGCACGACGGTCAGCCGCTGCGGACCATTGGTGCCCGCGTCGCGTTCGAACGTGCCGAGGAGCGCAGCCGCGTCGTCGGATTCGAGGCTGCCGCCCGCGACGAGCGCGAAGAGACGCTCGCGCACTTGCGGCAACCGCTTCGCCGGATCCATGCGACCGATCGTGTCCGGCGGGAGTCCCGATGCGACGAGCGGCTCAGGATCCACGGCATGCAGCGCGCGCAGAAATCGTGCGAGCGGCGACGCGAGCGCGGCGCGTGCGGCGTCGTCGGGCCTCGCGATGTCGAGCGGCGTTCCGGCGAGGAGTTCGTAGCCGGCGAAGCGCCACGGATAGGCGGAGTCCGGCTCGCCGATCCAGCGCGGGACCGGAATCGCGACCGGCAGCAACCCAGCGAGGGCCGGCAGCACCGCGATCTCCGTCGCGACGAGCGGCGCGGCGACGGCGCGCTGCGGGAATCGGAAGACCGTCGCGCCGTCGACGAGGTACGCGGCGTTGTCCCAGCCCTGGCCGAGTCGTTCGAGCCGCTCGGCGCGCACGTCGGCAAAGCGCGACGCGATCAAGGCGCGAGCGCGGTCCTCGTCGACGACGATCTCCGGCGTCCAGACCGGGTCGCTCACGCGCGCTGGGCGACGACGAACCAGTGGACGCGGCCGGCGACCGTGTCGTCGTCACCGTGCGCCCAGCGTCCGACGATCTCGTCGACGTCGACTTCCTCCATCGACTCGATCGTGAAGCCGAAGAGCAGCTCGATCACGCCGTCCCGGTCGAAGTAGGCGTGCGGGATCCCGGCCTCGTCGCCTTCTCCGGGCGCGAAGCTGCGCTCGTCGAGCGCGATGCCGAGGCCGTAGCGTGCGTCCTTGAACGAGCCGAGCGTGATGTAGGCCGGTGCGTTTGGGCGCAGCACCCGGCGCAGCTCGGCGATCCCGGCGCGCAGCTTGGCGCTCGCCCCGTGCAGATACGCGTGTGTCGAGAGCGCGGCACCGTAGCTGTCGTGGGTGCCGGGAAGCTGCGTGTACGGTGTGCTGTCGGGCACGCCCACGGCCGGTATCCCCGCCTCGACCAGGGCCCGCGTGTTGCGCCCCGAACCCGTGCCTACCTCGATGACGGGTCCATCGAGCGGCCGCTCGCGGGTGGACTCGATGAGACGCTCGGTGAGCGGGTGCGCGGTCTGTGCCGATGACGATGACATGAGTGCGGTTCCTCTGATCCTGGTCGTAGGCGGCGACGCGCTCGCGATACGCGTGTGCGAAGAGTTGCTCGCTACGCAGGGACACCGGGTGGCGCTCCTGTGGATGCACGACCTCGGGCTCGCAGAGAAGCTCGAAGCGCTCGGCTGCGCATACTTTCCCCACGCGCCGAACGACTACGATGCGCTGCGGATCGCCGGCGTCGAGGATGCCGCCTCGATCATGACGCTCGCCGACGACGACCGGCTCAACCTGCAGGTCGCGCTGAAGGCCCGCGACGTCAACCCCGACATCCGGGTCGTGCTCCGTCAGTTCAACCAGGTCCTCGGGCGCAAGCTCGAGCAGAACCTTCCCGACTGCTCGGTCCTCTCGCTGGCCTCCCACTCGGCGGCGACGTTCGTCGGTAACGCGCTCGACCCGTCGTGCTTCTACGCGCTGCAGTTCCCGGACGTCGACGGCGTGCAGACGGGCTTCTCGGAGCGGGCCGCCGACGGTCTGGGGATCGCCGGGCTCTCGCTCCGAGCCGCCCAGCAGCGGCTGCGTCTCCGGATCGTCGCGCTGAACGGCTCTCCGGTCATCCCGGCGGACCACGTCTTCGCGCCCGACGACGACGTCATCGTCTTCGGCCGGGTCGAGCTGCTGATCGCCGGCGGCTTGGGCTGGACCACGTACCGGGTCGAGCGCCGCAAGCGGCACCTGCTGCGCCTGCGGGTAGGGTTGAAGAAGCGGCTGCGCGCGCTGCGAACGATGGACCCGATCTTGGCACGCGTGATCGGGGCGGCGGCGACGATCTTCACGCTCGCGGTCGTCTACTTCGCCTTCGTGCTGCAGCGCGACCCCGTGACGGCGCTCTATTTCGTCGCGACGACCTTCACCAGCACCGGATACGGCGACATCACGCCGCTGGGGAACCCGCCGGCGATGATCGCCGCGAATCTCGTGATGTTCGTCGGGGTGGCGTCGACCGGTATCTTCATCGCGTTCGTGACGTCGGCGCTGACCCGCGCGCAGTTTACCTCGATGCAGGGCTTGCGGCAGATCCGCACGCGCGGTCACGTCCTGCTCTGCGGCTCCGGAAACGTCGGCATGCGGGTGATCGACTACCTGCGCGCGCTGCACCAGCGGGTCGTCGTAGTCGATCCCAATCCGGATCCCGCGCTCGTCGAAATGTCGCGCCGGCGGCAGATCGAGCTGCTGACGGGGGATGCAACGCGCGATGCGACGCTCGACCTGTGCAACATCCAGAGCGCGCGGGCGGTCGTCGCGCTGACCGACAGCGACACGGCAAACCTCGAGGTGGCGCTTGGCGTGCGCGCGCGAAACCCGCATGTGCCGGTCGTGATGCGCGCGCAGGACGAAGCCTTCGCCGGCTCGATCGGGCGCCAGTTCGATGCGATCCGCACGTACTCCACGACGACGCTCGCCGCGCCCGCGTTCGCGATGCTCTCGCGCTTCCCCGGGACGCGCGGCCGGATCGCGTTCGGAGACGACAGCTACAACGTCGGCGAACGGGTTCAGGGAGAGGTGCCGCAGCCTCCTCCGGCGGAGCATTGCATCCCGCTGGGCGTCTGCCGGAAGGGAGCGTTCCTGCACATCGACGCCTTCGAGGAGATGGAGCCGTTCGATCGGCTTCTCTTCCTCGTACCGCTTTCGCAGTTCCAACCGGCCGACGAGGACCGGGATGCGATCGGGGCGCGGACCACGTAACGACGACGAGGAGGATCAGTGCTCGAAACGGGTGCGAAGGTGCCGGATGTCGGCGCAAGCGACCAGGACGGTAACGACGTGCGGCTGCGCGGCTTCGCCGGTCGTACGCTGGTCGTGTATTTCTATCCGAAGGCCGACACTCCGGGCTGCACGGCCGAGTCTCAGGCGTTTCGCGATGAAAAGGCCGAGCTGAACGCCGCCGGTGCCGATATCGTCGGCGTCAGCCGCGACGACGTCGCGGCGCAGAAGAAGTTCGCGCAGAGGTACGGACTGAACTTTCCGCTGCTGGCCGACACGTCCTCGCAGGTCTGCGACGCGTTCGGCGTGATCGTCGAGAAGAACATGTACGGAAAGAAGAGCATCGGCATCCAGCGCTCGACCTTCCTGGCCGGTCCCGGCGGTACGATCGTGAAGGTGTGGCCGCGCGTTTCCGTCGAGGGACACGCCGCCGCCGTCCTCGAGGCAGTCCGATCGCTCTGACGGTAACGGCGCGCGTGACGGTCGCGGGATCGAGCTCGTCGATCCCGCGACCCGACCGAGCCTGCAGCTCGTATCTGGTCGACGACGGCGAGACGCCGATCGTGCTCGACCTGGGCACCGGCGCGTTCGCCAACCTGCGCCGCCACGCCGACTACGACCGGCTCGGCGCGGTGGTGATCAGCCACATGCACGCGGACCACTTCATCGACCTCATCCCGCTCCGCTACGCGCTGCGCTACGGCGCACGCCGGAGTGAGAAGAAGCTGCCGGTCCATCTGCCGCCGGGAGGGCTCGCGATCCTGCGCACGCTGGTCTCGGCGTTCCCGCATGAGGGCGGCGATTTCTTGAGTGACGTGTTCGCGCTCTCCGAGTACGATCCGTCGCTACCGCTCGCGATCGAGGGCGTCACGCTGCGCTTCGCGCACACCGCGCACTACATCCCGGCGTTCGCGGTCCGCTGGGAACGCGACGGCGCCAGCGTGACTTACTCGGCCGATACCGCGCCCGACGAGCGGGTCACGTCGCTGGCGCGCGAGACCGACGTTTTCCTGTGCGAGGCGACGCTGCGGCACGGCGAGGTGGAGCAAGGCCTGCGCGGGCACTTGTCGGCGGCCGAGGCCGCCGCGATGGCGCGCGACGCCGGCGTACGCCGGCTCGTCCTCACCCACTATCCCGAGGAAGCGACCTCGCGCGACCTCGACCAAGCCGCGCGCGCGATCTTCACCGGCGAGATCGTCGTCGCCGACGACCACACCACCCTCGAACTCGCGCGCTAGTTCTGTCTGGGGCCGCCTTCGCCGCGGGGGAGTGAGAACTGGATCAGCGAGCCGACCGGCGCGAGGCCGCGTGAGATCACGGCGTACGGGCTGACCTTCATGTTCAGCTCTTCGAGCCGCGCCTTCGCGGCCAGCAGCTCGCGACCGCTGGTGACGACGTCCTCGAGCAGCAACACGTGCAGGCCGCCTTGGATCGGACCCTCGACGTACTCTTCGGCGAAGGCTCCGTACTGCTTCGGCTGTTTGCGCACGACGATCATCGGCAACCCGGTGAGCTGCGAGACCGCGGTGGCGATGATCACGCCGCCGAGCTCGGTCCCGCCGATCACGTCGGGGTTGAGCTCGGAGATGACCGGCACGAAGAGACGAGCGATCCGTCGCAGGACCTGCGGGTCGGCGAACAGCTTGAACTTGTCGATGTAGTAGTCGCTGCGCGCGCCGCCCGAGAGCAGGTAGTCGCCGCGCGTGAGCGCCCGCTCCACGATGATGTTTCTCAGCCAGCGCAGCTCGGGGATCCGCGCGATCGGGCTCATCGGCTCGTCGAACACTACATCTCCCACTCGTACGCGTTCCACGCTTCGTTGACCGGATTCGGCGCGAAGCCTTTGAACGCCGGGTTGATCGGCTGCGCCTGCCGCGGGAACCAGATGTAGTCCTCGGGGACGTCGCGCGCCAACAGCTTTTGGATCGTCGAGTACGCCTTCTTGCGGGCCGGCTCGTCGTACGATCCCAGCGCCGCGGCCTGGGCGGTGTCCATCTCGCTCTTGTTGCAGTACCGGGTGTAGTTCACGCCGTCGGGATGCCCCGGCCGCGGGATTTGATCGCACTCGAAGAGCGAATGGTCGTCGGGATCGAAACCGGCGATCCAGCCGGAGACGGCGAGATCGTACTTGCCGGTCGTCAAGATGCCGCCCTGGCCGTAGGTGGCGAAGAAGAGGTTGGCCGGATACGCCTTGATCTGCACGGCGATCCCGGCGTCTTGGAGCATGGCCTGGATCTGCACCGCGACCAGCCTGCGCGTCGCGTTCTCGAGGTTGTAGGAGAGCTGTAACGAGAGCGGCTGGCCGCTCTTGCGCATCGTTCCGTCCGGACCAGGTGTCCAGCCGGCTTCGGCGAGCAGCTGCTTCGCTTTTGCGACGTCGTGCGGGTATTTGGTCACGTTCGGCTCGTACGACCACGAGAACGGAGGCTGATCGGCCCAGGCGACGATCGCGCTGCCGGCGGTGTTCTTGTCCACCAGCGCCTGCTTGTCGACGGCGTACGAGATCGCGCGCCGTACCAGCACGTCGTTCAGCGGCGCGCGCGAGGTGTTCATCTGCATCCCCAGCGTCTGCGGCTGGTCGTTGAGGATCGTCGTGATCCCCGGCAGCGTCTTGAGCTGCTTGTACAACTGTGGCGATGCTTCGAAGATCCAGTCGACGTCATGCGAGCGCAGCGCGTTCAGCGACGTGTTCTCGTCGGGGATCTCGCGGACGAAGATGCGGCGCAGCTTGGGCTTCCCGCGGAAGTAGTCGTCGTTCGCGACCAGCTCGATGTGGTCGCCGCGCACCCACGACGCGACCTTGAACGGGCCGGTCCCGATCGGCTGCTGGTTGAACGGGATCTGGTTGAGGTTCGGGTACTTCGCGAGCAGGTGCTCGGGTATGATGCAGACCGGATCGTCGCTCTCGGCGAACACGGTGTTCACGAAGGGCGCGAACTTGTGCTTGAGGTGGAAGGCGACCGTCGTATCGTTGGGCGTGTCGACGGATTGCACGTCCTCGTAGCCGACGCGCGCGTTCACGTTGTTCGCGCTGTTCATCATCGCTTGCCAGGTGAACTTGACGTCCTTGCTCGAGAACGGCGCACCGTCGTGCCATTTCACGCCGTCGTGAAGGTGGTAGGTGATCGTGAGCCCGTCCTTGCTGATCCCGCCGTTCGCCTCGGTCGGGACCTCGGTCGCGAGGATGGGGATGGTTTTTTTCGTGCGCCCGTCGACGCTGACCAGCGTGTCGAACGAGAGACGGTTGAGGAGACCTTCCGTCGTGTTCGCGGACAGGATCGGGTTGAGCGTGTTCGGCGCGCGCTGGATCGCGACGCGAAGCTCTCCCGGGATGGTGCCTGCACCGCTCCCCGTGCTGACGCCCAGCGCGGTCGCACTCTGGTCTCCGACCTTCGTGCACGCGCTGACGGACAGCGCGCACGCGAGCGCGCCGACCACGAGTCTACGCAAAACCGGGTCCCCTCCTAGCGGCGCTTGGCCGCCGTCTTCTTCGCAGTCGCTTTCTTTGTCGCCGCTTTGCGCGCCGGCGCACCGCGCGCCGGAGCCTTTTTCGCGGCGACCTTCTTCGGCGCGGCCTTCTTGGCGACCGCGCGCGCCGGCGCCGATTTCTTCGCCGCAGGCTTTTTCGCCGCCGCGGCCTTCCTGGCCGGAGCGGACTTCTTCGACGCCGGGCGGGCCGGACTCGCCTTCTTGGCGGCCGCCTTCGCCGGTATGGCCTTTTTGGAGCCGGCTTTCGCCGGTGCGGCTTTCGCCGGTGCGGCTTTCGCCGGTGCGGCTTTCGCCGGTGCGGCTTTCGC
>CALEOJ010000092.1 GCA_937910425.1 uncultured candidate division WPS-2 bacterium | reverse complement strand
AATGGCGCCGTCCCGAAGAGCGCGCCGCCGAAGAGAACGACCGCGAGTGCGGCGAGCGTCGCGACACCGACCTGCCAGGGCAGCAGCAGGCGCGTGATGCGCTCGACACCGGTTCCGGTGAAGTTCGCGACCCACACGTTCTGCGTGTTGGTCGGATCGCACACGTTCTGCACCTGTACGACCGCCATCACCGCGCCGACCAGCGCGACCGCCGGCAGCACGTGCAGCGTCAACAGCACGGTGTAGACGCCGATCCCGACGCCGTACGGGTTCAGCGGGCCGCGGTAGAGCGCGAGCGGTGAGAGCAGTCCGAACAGCACGACGTAGGCGACCGGCGAACGCGGCGCGACCGCCGCGACCAGCGGCGTCACCGCGGCCTGCACCTGCGGTGTGTTCGCCGCGACGAGCAGCATCCCGATTCCGATCATCAGGATCGTCGCCGGCGCGACGTCCTCGATCCCGCGGATCCACGCGGCCATCAGCGTCTTCACGGCATCGCGCGGGCGCGTCACGAGCACGGCGTAGACCGCGGCGAGCGCGAACCCGACGATCGCATCGACGCCGAACCCGCGCAGGAGCACGAGCGGGAGGATCGGCGCGATCAGCGCCAACGGGCCGACACGCTTGCGCGGCTGCTCGCCGGGTTCCACCTTCGTCGCATAGCCGCGCGCCGCGCGCGCGCGGACCAGCGCGTACACGACGAGCACCGCGGCCTGGATCCCGAAGATCACGAAGGCGTAGCTCTGGAACGCGGTGCGATCGACGCCGAAGATCGTGCCGTAGAACTTCCACTGCGCGATGTTGAGGATGTAGCCGAGCCCGAAGGCGAGCAAGAAAAGTGTCGCCGAGGTCGCGCGCGGGACGCCGACCGTCATGAGCACCGGCAGCACGATCGTGCCGATCATGATGATCGCGCCCAGGCCGGTGACGGTCGTGAACAGCACCGCGACGACGGCGCACATCAGCAGCGAGAGCACCAGCGGCCGGTCGCCACCGAACTCCGCCGCGTAGGTCACCAGCGTCTCGGCGATCCCGGTCGAGAGCACGACACGGCTCAGCAGCGCGCCGAAGAACAGCGTCGCGTAGACCGGCGCCAGCTTCACCGCGCCGAGCGTGACGATCGAGGCGAGATCGTGGACGCCGGCGAGCGCCGCGGTCGCCAGCGCCATGAGCGGAACCGCCAGCAGTGCCGGGAGCTTGCGCGCGATCATGAGCGCCGCGAGCGCGAGGAAGACGGCGACGATCGCAATCCCGCTCAGCGAGCCGATGACATCACCTCGTCCCACGGCGGGACGGTCGCTTTACGCAGATAATCCTCGCGCATCACGCCGTCGATCCGGTCGGCGCAGCGCTGGGCGTCGTTCTCGGCGACGCGGTAGTGGGCGAGCATGTGGTCGAGCCCGGGCCGCGTGCTCTCGTGCAGCCAGGCTGCCGCGTACAGCGGCTCGATGTTGGCGAGCGCGTCGCGCAGCTCCCAGCACAGGTACTTGGCGACGCCGAGGCTCCGGTAGACCTGCGAGGCGCCGGGCAGCGTCGCATGCGAGCGCGCGTCGTCGTAGTAGTCGCGTGCCTCTTTGCCGATCTGCAGGCGGCGGGCGAGCTGATCGTAGCGCAGCGCGCCGAGCCTCATCACCGCAGCGGCCTCGGGATGGAGCGGGGGCCGCGCACTCCACAGGTGTGCCATCACCGTTTCGGCGCGAGCGCGTACGCCGGCAAGATCGATCGTCTTCGCGCGGGCCTGGACCCGCGGGTCGAACGGATCGCGCCAGAACAGGTAGTCCGGCGGATCGGACGGCGTCGTGTGGATCAGCGGCCGGATCGCTTGCAGCGCATCGAGGTCCGCGGCGTAACGCAGGTCGTCGGTGCCGAAAAATGCGCGCGCAAACGTCGTATGCCACGTCGCGTCGTCGACCGGATCGGACTGCCAGGCGCTCGCGGCGGCGTACGCGACGGACGGCCAGGTGGCCTCGAACAGCGTCTCCCCGTCGTCGTGCCACACGGTCATGAACATCCCGAGCATGCCGTGCGCACCCTTCGCCTCGCCGACGAACCGGCCGACGTTCGCGTAGGCCGTCCCCAGGTCAGGATAGATCTCGTTCCAGTTCGCCGCGCCCGGCGCGACCATTTGATCGAACCCCGCGTTCGCGACGGTGTCGATGTACGGCTTGAACGTCTTCTCCGCGCCGTAGTGAAACGTCACGACGACCGTCGTTTTCGGGATGAGGTCGAGAATCGTCTTGTCCTGCTGTATCGCGTCATCCCAGATCATCGGCCGCGCCCGCGTGCCGGCGAGGAACGCCGCGACGCGCTTGACGTGCTCGGCGAACGCTTGCGCGGTGCGCGGCGTGCGCCCGCGGCCGAGATCGATCGGCTCGTCGGAACCGAGATGCACGAACGGTACCGGGTTCGTCGCGGCGACGATGCTCTTCACCAGCGGCTCCAAGTATCGATACGTCGCCGGATCGCTCTCCGCCAGCAGATACCCGTGTGGAAGCTCCGCCGCCGGCGCGAGCTGTTCCCATTTGAGCGTTTCGTGCATGTGCGCAAACGTCTGCTGCTCGGGGATCAGCGTGACGTAGTAGCGGCGCGCGTATGCGGCGAGCTCATGCAACTGCGCCGGGGTCCAGCCGTTGGGCCACGCGACGAACGGGTACCGCGGATCGACGACCACCTGCTCCATGTACGGCGACCAGCCGTTGATCTTCAGCGACGCGAGCGTGCGAATCCGCCGCTTCGCGTACTCCATGGTCGGAAACGGGCCGCGCGAGACGTCGTCGGAGACGATCCGCCACCGCAGCTTCGGCGTGTCGACGATCTCGACGCAGGGCAGTACCCAATGCCCGCCGCGCCGCTCTGGAAGCTGCGCGAGCGTCATCATCGCATCGAAGCTCGACTCGGCGCCGCCGGGAAAGATGCTGATCAGGTTGCTGCGGACGCTCAAGTGGTATCCGTGCGGATCCGGAAACGAGAGTTTCCCCGGATTGGTGTACACGAAGACGTCGAGCGCGCCGGCGACCGGCGACGCGTACGTCGGCGCGGGGATGCCGAGCGCGACCCAGCGTTCGCGCAGCAGCTCGAACCCGGCGTGGTCCGCGGCCCCGTGGAAGCGCAGCGGGCGGTCGAGCGATCGCGGCGCTGTGCATGCCGTCGGCTCGACGCTGGCCGGCCGCGG
>CALEOJ010000091.1 GCA_937910425.1 uncultured candidate division WPS-2 bacterium | reverse complement strand
GACCGCGCTCGACGCGAGCGGCCAGGTCGACGTCGACGAGCCGCTGGTGCAGGCGTTCGATCTGCAGACCGGGCGCTGGTCCGATCGCGCCCCGCTGCCGCGCGGGCTCAACCACGTCGGCGTGACCGCGCTCGACGGCAAGATCTATGCGTTCGGCGGCTTCGCGCAGCAGAACCGCAAACCGGTCGCCGACGCGAACCTCTACGATCCCGCGGCAGACACCTGGGCACCGCTGCCGCCGCTCCCGGCCCCGCTTGGCTCGATTGCCGTCGCTTCCCTCGACGGCAAGATCCATCTGGTCGGCGGACGCGACATCCACAGCGTCGGCACCCACCTCGTCTTCGACCCCGCGACGAAGCGCTACGTGAGTGCTGCGCCGCTCCCGATCGGGCGCGACCACATGGGGCTGGTCGCATACGGCGGAAAATTGTACGCGATCGCCGGCCGCATCGACGACTTCGACCACAACACGTCCTACGTCGACATCTACGATCCGAAGACGAACCGCTGGACCGCCGGCACGCCGATGCCCTCGCAGCGCAGCGGGATGGCCGTCGTGCTCTTCCGCGACCGCATCCTCGCGATCGGCGGTGAACGCGCCGGCGGCACGTATACCAACAACGAGGCATACGATCCGCGCACCAATCAGTGGCTGAGCCTGACCGCGCTCCCCGAGGGCCGCCACGGCACGGGCGCGGTGGTGATCGACGGCGTGCTCTACCTGCCCGGCGGCGCCCCGGTCAACGGCGGCAGCCAACAGTCGGACACGCTCTTCATGTTCCGGCAATCCTGAAACGCGCCATCTGGGCCGCCGTCGCGGTCCTCATCGTCGTCGTCATGTTCTACGCGGCGATCAGCCTGCGCGTCTACCGCCACACGCTTCCGCACCTCTTGCTCATGCACGTGTTCGGCGAGGACTACAACGACGGCCCGCTCTCCGTACTGGTGCTGCTCCGCAAATTCTACAGCATCGTCGCGTTTGCGGTGATCGGCTTCGTCGTCGATAAGGCGCTCCCACGGACGCGTCGCCCCGCCCTCCGCGCGGCGATCATCGTCGCCGCCTTCTCCGCCGTGATCGAAGTCGCGCAGAAGCTGCACGGAGCTCGCGAAGGACTCCTATCGGAAGCGATCGACGTCGCTTGCGGCGCCCTCGGCGGCTGGCTCGCCGTCACGATCGCGGGTGCGATCACGCGACGACGTATCTGATGTCACCGTCGTTCGCCCTTCGACAGGCTCAGGGTGACATTAGGATTAGCGTGACATGAACCTGAGCTCGGGCGTGATTTGAAGTTGGGATCGGCGTGATGTGAAGCTGAGCTCGGGCGTGATTTGAAGTTGGGATCGGCGCGATGTGGAGCTGAGCTCGGGGTGCCTTTTGGATCAGAGCGCGACCCGGGTCGGAGGCTCTTTTCCCTCGATGTACGCGACCAGATTCTCCGCGGCAAGCATCGCCATGCGGGCGCGGGTTTCGTAGGTGGCGCTGCCCACGTGCGGCACGATGACCACGTTGTCGAGCGCCGCGAGCGGGTGGTCCGGTGGGAGCGGTTCGGGGTCGGTCACGTCGAGGCCCGCGCCGGCGATCTTCTTCTGCTCGAGCGCGCGCACCAGGGCGTCGGTGTCGACGACCGCGCCGCGGGCGACGTTGACCAGCGTCGCCGTCGGCTTCATCCGCGCGAACTGCGCGTCGCCGAACATCCCGCGCGTCTCGTCCGTGAGCGGGACCAGCAGCACGACGCAGTCCGCTTCGGCGAGCAGCGCGTCGAACGAACGGTACGACGCCCCGGTCGTCGCGTCGTCGCTACGTGGGTTGCGGTTGCTGTAGATCACGCGCATCCCGCTGACCTGGGCGCGCTTCGCGACGGCGAGACCGATCGTGCCGAAGCCGACAATCCCGAGCGTGGCGCCCGCGAGATCGTGGCCATACGGCATGTTGCCCTGCAGCCACCGGCCCGAGCGGACCCAGCTCAGCCCGACGGCCAGGTTGCGCACCGCGAAGATCACCAGCGCGTACGTCAGGTCGGCGACCGTCTCGGTCAGCGAGCCGCTCGTGTTCGTCAGCACGATCCCGCGCGCGGCGAGCGCAGCCAGGTCGACGTTGTCGTAGCCGACCGACCACGTCGCCACGATGCGCAGCGCCGGCGCAGCCGCGAGGAATTCCGCGTCGATCGGGAAGGTCGAACTCACCAGCACGCCGACCGCGTCCGCCAGTGCCGCGTCCCACTCCACCCGCGGGAGCGCCGAGACGTCGGTGACCTCGGCGTGCTGGCGCAGCCGATCCAGCACGGCCGCCGGCATCGGCGTCGCGACGACGATCTTCGCCCGTTCCATCAGATAGCCGCGGCGATCGCTTTACCGACCTCTTCGGTGCTCGCGCTCCCGCCGATGTCGTGCGTGCGCGGCCCGTCGGTGAGCACGCGCTCGATCGCGCGCACCACTGCCTGGGCGGCATCGGGATGTCCGAGATGGTCGAGCATCATCGCGCCCGACCAGATCTGACCGATCGGGTTGGCGATCTTCTTGCCGTAGATGTCGGGCGCCGAGCCGTGCACCGGTTCGAACAGCGAGGGGAACTCGCGCTCCGGATTCAGGCTGCCCGACGGCGCGATCCCGATCGTTCCGGTCGCCGCCGGGCCGAGGTCCGAGAGGATATCGCCGAACAGATTCGAGGCGACCACGACGTCGAACCAGTCAGGATGCTGCACGAAGTGCGCGGTCAGGATGTCGATGTGGTACTGGTCGGTCTTCACGTCGGGATAGCCGGCGCCGACCGCCTTGAAGCGCTCGTCCCAGTACGGCATCGTGATCGCGATCCCGTTCGACTTCGTCGCCGAGGTCACGTGCTTTTTCGGGCGCGTCCGCGCGAGCTCGAACGCGTAGCGCATGATCCGGTCGGTCCCGCGGCGCGTGAAGATCGACTCCTGGATACAGACCTCGTTTTCGGTCCCTTCGAACATCCGGCCGCCGACCGACGAGTACTCGCCTTCGGTGTTCTCGCGCACGATCCAGAAGTCGATGTCGCCCGGCTCGCGCCCGGCGAGCGGCGAGACGATCCCCGGCATCAACCGGACCGGTCGCAGGTTGACGTACTGCTGAAAGCCGCGCCGGAACGGGATCAGCAGCCCCCACAGCGAGACGTGGTCCGGGACGCTCGGGAACCCGACCGCGCCGAAGAAGATCGCGTCGTGTCCGGCAATTTGCGCGAGCCCGTCGGCCGGCATCATCGCCCCGGTCGCGGCGTAGCGCTCGCAGCTCCAGTCGAAATGGTCCCACGCGAAGTCGATGCCGTGCTTGCCCGCGACCGCGTCGAGCACGCGAATCCCTTCGGGCACAACCTCTTTGCCGATCCCGTCGCCCGGGATCGCAGCGATTCGATAGGTTTTCATATTACTGACCTGCGGTTTTGGGGAGAAAACCGAGCGAGATCCAGGGGACGAACGCGACGATGAGGAGCCCGATCATCAGCGCGATCATGTACGGAACCATCGGTTTGACGACTTGCTCCGGGTTCGCCTTGCCGATCGCGGCGGCGGCGAAGAAGCCGATCCCGAGCGGCGGCGCGAACAAGCCGACGCCCATCGCGAGCACGGCGACGATCGCGTAATGGACCTCGTTGATCCCCGCCGCCTTCGCGACGGGGAACAGCAGCGGCCCGAACAACACCATCGCCGGGATCCCTTCGAGCACCGAGCCCAGCACGATGAACATCACGATCGAGACGAGCATGATCCCGATCTTGCCGCCCGGCGCGTGGCCGAGCGCATCGGCGAGCTGCTGCGCGAAGCCGGATTGCGTGAGCGCCCAGCCCATCGCCGTCGCGGTTGCGATGATCAGCAAGATCGCGCCGGCGAGCGAGACGGTCTCGATCAGCGTCGGATAGAACGTGCGCCAGTCGTACGCGCGATAGACCAGGACGCCGACGATCAGCGTATAGAAGATCCCGACGACGCTCACCTCGGTCGCTGTGGCGATGCCGGCGACCACGAAGTAGCGGATCAGCAGGGGCAGCGCGAGCCCGGGGATGGCGATGAAGAAGGCACGCAGGATCAGCTTGACCGGCGCGCGCTTTGCCAACGTCGAGTTCTCGCGCTTCGCCTCCCACATCGCGACCGCAATCAGCAGCAGCGAGCACACGAACGCGGGCAAGAGTCCGGCGGTGAACATCGCCTGAATAGACACGCCGGTTACCGAACCGATGATGATGAGCACCAAGCTCGGCGGGATCGTCTCGGCCATCGCGCCCGACGTCGCGAGCAGCGCGATCATCGAAGGCCGCTTCTGTCCGCGCCGTACCATGTCGGGGAACAGCACCGGCGCGACGGCGGCCATGTCGGCGATCTTCGAACCGGAGATCCCCGACACGAGATACATCGCGCCGACGAGCACGATGTTCAGCCCACCGCGCAAGTGTCCGACCAGGCTGGCGAGTGCCTCGACGAGCCGTCGCGCGATCCCGCCCGTCTCCATCAAGAGGCCGAGGAAGATGAATAGCGGGACCGCCAACAGGACGAGATTCGAGATCCCTTCCTGCATGCGGCCGACGACGGTGCTGAGCGGAACGCTGGTGGTGATCGCCAGATAGCTGAGCGTGCCCAGCCCGAACGAGAACGCGATCGGAACCCCGATCGCCACGCACGCGCCGACGAGCACGACGAAGAAGAGCACGAGGTTGACGTTGCCCAATCCGGCGAACGCACCGCGTCCAAACCAGATGGCGGCGCTGACGACGATCGCCGTGAGCACGACCCCCGCCACGATTTTCGGATCGCCTTCGGTCAGCCGGAGCAGAGCGAGCACGAGGATGAGCGTGAGGCCGACGATCACGGCGAGCACGACGTACGATTGCGGAATGCTCATCGCCGGGGTGACGTCGATCTGCTCCTGTTTGAAGAATTTTAGGCTCGCCGGCATCACCTCGATCACGAAGATCGCCGTGACGACCGAGGAGATCGTCTCGAGGATCCGGCGCGTGTGCGGCGACGACTTCCGCACCAGGACCGAGAGGCGGATGTGCTCGCCGCGCCGGTAGGCGACGACCGAGCCCAGCATCGCCAGCCACAGGAAGACGATCGTGGCAAGCTCGTCGCTCCACACCAGTGGGTTGCCCAGCACGTACCGCGTGAAGACCCCGGCGGCCAGGATGAAGACCTCGACCACGATCAGCAGCGCTGCGACGGGCTCGACGACCGCCCCAATCACGCGATCGATCGCCGCCGCCCACGGCCGCCTGTAGCTGAGGTCCTGGAATTCGACAGCCGTTTCGGCTACGTGTACGCTCATCTTTGGCTAGGCGAGCTTGTTCGCGTATTTTTCGAGCGCGGCCCATGCCTTCGGCCCGAACTCGGCTTTCCAGCGCTCGTAGTACTTTGCGTCGAGGAGCTTCTGCTTGAAACTGTTCTTGTCGACATCGTTGAACTTCATCCCGCGCCGCGCGAGCTTGTCACGCACGGACTTGTTCAGATTCACGTTGTCGTTGCGTGCGGAAAGCGTCGCCGCCGTCATCTCGCGCGAGATGATGTCCTGGTTCGCCTTGCCGAGCTTGTTCCAGACGTCCTGGTTGAAGAGCGTCCAATAGCCCGACCAGATGTGGTCGGAGAGCGAGACGTACTTTTGCACCTCGTAGAATTTCTGCTGATCGATGAGCAGCAGCGGATTTTCCTGCGCGTCGATGACGTGCGTCTGCAGCGCGGTGTAGAGCTCGCTGAGCGAAATCGGGGTCGGTGAAGCTCCGAGCGATTGGAACGTATCGACCCGAATCTTGCCCGGCGAGACGCGGATCTTCAAGCCGGCGAGGTCGGCGACGGTATGGATCGGTTTGGTGGACGTGGTGATCTCGCGGAAGCCGTTCTCCCAGATCTTGTCGAGAACGACCATTCCGCCCTTAGCTTGGATGTCGTCGCGGATCACCTTGCCGAGGTCGCCGTCCATCGCCTTGAAGACCGTCTCGCGGTTCGGGTACGCGTAGGCGAGGTTCTCGATCGACGCGAGCGGAGCGATCGCATTGAGGAACGCCCCAGGCATCGCGAGCGACTCGATCGCGCCCGAACGGAGCTGCGAGATCATGCTGGGATCGCTGCCGAGCTGGCTGGTCGGGAACGCCTTGAGGTTGACCTGGCCGTTCGTTGCCTTGCGGATCCGCCCGAACGCCTCGACCGAGCGCACGTTGATCGGATGCTCGGCCGGCAGATCGTGCCCGTACTTCAGCTCGAAATCGGCGGCGCGGGCAGGCGTGATGATACCGATCGTCGCGAACGTCGCCGCGGTACCGAGCACGAAGCCTTGGCGGGTGACGGGCATTGGGGGTACTCCTTCGGGTGAACGGCGCCCGGATGACTCGAGCGCCCGCATTGCTACGGCTTCGAACCACCGCGCTCCCGGTAGCGCGGCTCGGCGATCGCTCCTACCGCGTGAAGCCGCCGGAGCTCGGCCTCGTCGAGTCCGAGGTCGCGTCCCAGCACCTCGGCGGTGTCGGCACCGACTTGGGTCCGCCCGGGTTCGAGCGGCGGCGCGCCGGCGCGGGCGAAGCGCGGAAACGCATTGTTGATCACGACCTCGCCGAGATCGGGATCCCGCAGCGTCACCAGCGAGCCGCGCGCCGCGATCTGCGGGTTGTTGAAGACCGAGTCGATCGACTCCAGCGGACCGACCGCGCACCCTGCCCGTGCGAGGACGTCGATGACCTCGTCGCGGGGGAGCGTGTTGCAAAACCTCTGGATCAGCGCGTCGAGCGCCTCGCCGTTCGCGACCCGGTCGGCGTTGGTGCGGAAGCGGCGATCGGCGGCCAACGCGTCGCCGCCGATCGTGCGCAGCACCCGCTCGGCGACCTCTTGCGTGCTCCCCGAGAGCGCGACGTACCGGCCGTCGGCGCAACGGTACGCGCCGCGCGGCGCCGTGTCTTCCATGCGGTTGCCCAGCCGCTGATGCAGCGTCCCGTTCGCCGCGTACTCGGTGATCTGCGACTCCACCAGCTTCATCACGGCTTCGTAGATCGCGAAGTCGATCACCTCGCCCTCGCCGGTCCGCAGCCGGTGCGCGTACGCGGCGCAGACGGCGGCCGCCGCGGCCTGTCCGGCCATCACGTCGGCGAGCGGAAACGCCGGCAGCAGCGGCGGCCGGTCGTCGTAGCCGGAGACGGCCGCGATCCCGGTCATCGCTTCGGCGAGCGTTCCGAAGCCGGCGCGGTCGCGGTACGGGCCGTCCTGACCGAACGCCGTCATCCGCAAGACGACGAGGTGCGGAGCAGCGGCCAGCAGGCGCTCGGGGCCGAGGTTCCAGCGCTCCAACGTCCCGGGCCGGAAGTTTTCGACGAACACGTCGAACGAGGGGAGCCAGCGCAGCAACAGCTCTTGCGCCTCGGCGCCGTGGAGGTCGAAGGCGACGCTGCGCTTGTTGCGCCCCAGCGATTTCCAGTAGAGGCCGATCCCGCCGCGCTGCGCGCCGTACCGTCGCGCGTGATCGCCGGAACCCGGCCGTTCGAGCTTGATCACCTCCGCGCCGAAGTCCGCCAGCATCGCTGCGGTGGTCGGCGCGGCGATCATCGTCGAGCAGTCGAGGACGCGAACGCCGGCCAGAGGTCCGTTCTGGGCCATCCCGGTTTGAAGCCGCGGACGCGCTGCAGAATCCTGCTGGTATGGACTCGCTTGCGCTCATACGGTAGAGTGGCACGTAACGGACTAACGTCGAGCGCTTACGCTCGCGTCCCGATCGCTATTTTTGCGAGGACACGACCATGATCAAGATGGTTCGCATCAGTTCGCCGCGTCCGACCGAAGGCCGGCCGGGGCGCTACGAGTCGTTCATCACCGGCACCGGCGAAGACCCCGTGCGCGTCGTCGGCCCGTCGACCGAAGCCGTCAAAGGCTCCGCCACCGCTGTCATCGCCCACAGCCACCGCCACGCCTGCGACCTGCGGACCGCGCTGCGCGCGGTCGCGAACGGCTCCCCCTAGCGAAGATCGGCGAGTCCCGCGGGGCTCGCCGGCTGCCCACCGAAGCCGTTCGCATGCGGCGTTCGACGGTTCTCGCGGGCTTGGCGGCGACGGCGACGGCGCCGGCAATCGCCTCCGCTGCGAGCGGGGGCGCCGATCTGATCGTGACCGCGTCGACGATCCACACCGTCGATGCGAAGGTGCCGCAGGCACAGGCGTTCGCCGTGCGCGACGGCCGGTTCGTGTACGTCGGCTCGCGCGAGGGTGCGCTGGCGCTGCGCGGGGCGCGAACGCGGATGCTCGATCTCGGCGGCGCAACGGTGCTGCCCGGCCTGATCGACGCGCACCTGCACTTCATGCACGTCGGGCAGGCCCTACACGAAGTCGATCTCGCACACCTGACCCCGTTCGATGAGGTCGTGCGTCGAACGGTCGCGTTCGCGGCCACCTCGCCCGACCTGTGGATCATCGGCGACGGCTGGGATCAGAACCTCTGGCCCGACAAAGCGTTCCCAACCCACCAGGCGCTGAGCGCCGCGATTCCCGATCGCCCGGTCGTGCTGATCCGCGTCGACGGTCACGCGCTGCTCGCCAACGCGAAGGCGATGGCACTCGCCGGCGTCGGCGACGCGACCGCCGATCCGAGCGGCGGCCGTATCGTGCGCGACGAGCACGGCGCGCCGACGGGCGTGTTCATCGACAACGCAAAGGCACTGATCCAGCGCGCGATTCCGCCGCCGACCCATCCGCAACTCGTCCGCGCCGCGGTCGCCGGGCTGGCGGAGTGCCATCGCTGGGGTCTCACCGCGATCAGCGATCCCGGCGTCGGCCAAGCGACGATCGATGCGTACCTCGAGTTGGCCCGCGGCGGGCGCTACACGCTGCGCAACCACGTCATGCTCGCGGGCAGCGATGACGCGTTGACCGCGCACTACCTAGAACGCGGTCCGCAGCCGCTCGCCGGCAACGGCCGGCTCGCGATCCGCGCGATCAAGCTGTACGCCGACGGCGCGCTCGGATCGCGCGGCGCTGCATTGCTCGCGCCGTACGACGACGATCCCGGCAACACCGGGCTGGTGCTCACCGCGCCGTCGAAGATCCAGGACGTCGCGATTCGCGCGCTGCGCGCGGGATTCCAGGTCTGCACGCACGCGATCGGCGACCGCGGCAACCGGGCCGTCCTCGACGCATATGAGGCTGCCCTGCGCGCGGTACCCCGCCGCGACCATCGCCTCCGCGTCGAGCACGCGCAGGTGCTCGCACCGAGCGACATCCCGCGTTTCAAAGCGCTCGGCGTCATCCCGTCGATGCAGACAACGCACCAGATCAGCGACATGGGCTGGGCGCAGGCTCGGCTCGGGCCGGAACGCGTCAAAGGCGCGTACGCCTGGCGATCGCTGCTCGACTCCGGCGTCACGATTGCGAACGGAACCGACGCGCCGATCGAGGTGGTCGACTCGCGCCGGACGTTTCACGCCGCGATCTCCCGGCAGAACGAAACCAACCAGCCTCCCGGCGGTTGGTACCCGCGACAGCGGATGACGCGGGACGAGGCCTTGCGCTCGATGACCGTGTGGGCCGCGCGCGCGAACTTCATGGACGCCGTCGCCGGTTCGATCACGCCCGGCAAATACGCCGACTTTGCCGTGCTCGATCGGGATTGGATGCGCGCCGCGCCTGAAGCGATCATGGCGACGCGCATCCTGGCGACGTACGTGTCGGGAGCACAGGTCTATGAAGCGCCGATGCAGAGTGCGATGACAGGATTTCGCGCCCGAGGACGCCGCGGCGGCTCGTGCTGCAGGGGCGCGCACGCATAGCGCGGAGGAGCCCTCGGTCGGCCCGCGGTAAGCTCCGAGTCCCGCTCCAGAGCGTTGGGAGGACCGCATGTTCCCTGCCCCGTTCGAGTACCATCGAGCCACGTCGATCGACGAAACGCTCGCCCTCCTAGCTCAGTACGGCGGCGACGCGCGCGTTCTTGCCGGCGGACAGAGCTTGATCCCCGCGATGCGTTTCCGGCTGGCCCGCCCGGCGGTGCTGGTCGACATCAACGCGCTGCACGAACTCTCGTACCTGCGCGAAGAAGGCGGCGTACTCGCGATCGGGGCGATGACCCGCGACGCGGCGCTCGAGACGTCGGCGCTCATCACCTCGAAATACCCGCTGCTCGCCGACACGTCGGCGCTGGTCGCCGACCCCGTCGTGCGCCAGTCGGGGACGGTGGTCGGCAGCCTTTGCCACAACGATCCGGCCGGCGACTGGGGCGTGACGGCGCTCGCCGGGCGGGCGCAGATCGTCATCCGCGGCGCGACCGGGACGCGCACGGTAGCGATCGACGATTTTCTGATCGACTCTTTTACCACCGCGGTCGGCGAAGGCGAGTTGGCGCTCGAAGTGCGCTTTCCGACGCCGCCGCCTCGTACCGCGGGATCCTATCAGAAGATCGAGCGCAAAGTCGGTGATTTCGCAACGGCGTGCGCGGCGGCGCGGGTCACGCTCGACGCGAACGGTGCGATCGCCGACGCCGGCATTGCGATCGGGGCCGCCGGTCCGCACGCGATCCGCGTTCGCGACGCCGAGCTGCTGCTGAACGGTTCGAAGCCGACCAAGGACCTGATCCGCGCCGCCGCCGACGCGGCCCGCAAGCTCGCCGATCCGGCGGCCGACAATCGCGGGTCGGCGGAGTTCAAGAAAGATATGGCAGGCGTGCTCGTCCGGCGCGCGCTCGTCGCGGCGCTCGGACGGCTCGGTGTGGAGGGACTGCAATGAAGATCTCGGTGACCGTCAACGGCACCCCGTACCAGCGCGACGTCGAGCCGCGCACGCTGCTGGTGTATTTCCTGCGCGAGGCGCTCGGGTTGACCGGTACGCACGTCGGCTGCGACACCTCGAGCTGCGGCGTCTGCGTCGTCGTCCTCGACGGCGACCGCGCGGTGAAGTCGTGTACCATGTTCGCCGCGATGGCGGACGGGCACGAGATCACGACCGTCGAGGGGCTGGTGCAAGGCGGCAAGCTGCACCCGCTGCAGCAAGCGTTCTGGGATTGCCACGGCCTGCAGTGCGGCTATTGCACGCCGGGGATGCTGATGACGTCCTACGCGCTGCTCAAGCACCAGCCCAACCCCGACGAGCCCGCGATCCGCGAGGCGCTCTCCGGCAACCTCTGCCGCTGCACCGGATATCAGAACATCGTGAAAGCGGTACAGCAAGCCGCCGCCGAGACGAGCGCGCCCGAGCCCGTGGCGACGTAAGGAGAACGCGATGAGCACCACCGCACAACCGACTCCCGACAAGTACTCGCTCGGTCAATCGATGAAGCGCAAGGAAGATCCGCGCTTCATCCGCGGGCACGGCCACTACCTCGACGACATCGTGCTGCCGGGGATGCTCTGGCTCTCGATCGTCCACAGCCCCTATCCGCACGCGCGGATCGTCAAGATCGACAAGACCGCGGCACTGGCGGTTCCGGGCGTCGTCGCCGTGCTCACCGGCGAGGACCTCGCCGCGCACAACCTGGCCTGGATCCCGACCTTCCACGGCTACGACAAGCAGATGATCCTCGCGGTCGGCAAGGTGCTGTTCCAATATCAGGAGGTCGCCGGCGTGATCGCGTCCTCGCGTGAGATCGCGCAGGATGCGGCCGAGCTGGTCGACGTGGAGTACGAACCGCTCGACCCGGTCGTGAACCCGTTCCAGTCGCGCGAGGACAAGATCATCCTGCGCGACGACCGCGAGAACAAGACGAACCACATCTACCACTGGGAGGTCGGCAAGCGCGATGCGACCGACGCCGCGATCGCCGCGTCCGAGGTCAGCATCAAAGAGCGCATCGTCTTCCAGCGCTGCCATCCCGCGCCGCTCGAGCCGTGCGGCATCATCGCCGACATGGACGCCGCGACCGGGCGGCTCACGCTGTACCTGACCTCGCAGGCCCCGCACGCGCACCGCACCGTCGTCTCGCTGGTGACCGGGATCCCCGAGGACAAGATCCGCGTCATCTCGCCCGACCTCGGCGGTGGTTTCGGCAACAAGGTACCGGTGTATCCGGGCTACGTCGTCGCGGCGGCGGCCTCGGTCGTGATCGGCGTCCCGATCAAATGGGTCGAGACGCGCACCGAGAACCTCACCACGACCGGCTTCGCACGCGACTACCACATGGACGTCGAGATCGGCGCCACGAAAGACGGCAAGGTCACCGCGCTCAAAGTGGCGACGGTCGCCGACCACGGCGCGTTCGACGCCGCCGCCGACCCGACCAAATATCCGGCCGGGCTGTTCGGGATCGTCACCGGCTCCTACGATTTCGCGAACGCGTTCACCGAGCTCGACGCGTACTTCACCAACAAGCCGCCGGGCGGGGTCGCCTATCGCTGCTCGTTCCGCGTCACCGAGGCCTCGTTCGCGATCGAGCGCGGGATGGAGATCCTCGCACGCAAGCTGAACATGGACCCGGCCGAGCTGCGGCTGAAGAACTTCGTGCGGAAGGAGCAGTTCCCGTATCCTTCGCCGCTCGGCTTCGTCTACGACAGCGGCGACTACCACATGACGTTGCGCAAGGCGCTCGACATGATCGGTTACGATGAGCTCCGCCAGGAACAAAAAGAAAAGCGCAAGCGCGGCGAGTTGATGGGGATCGGGATCTCGACCTTCACCGAAGCGGTCGGCGCGGGGCCGAGCAAGCACTTCGACATCATGGGGATCAAGATGTTCGACAGTGCCGAGATCCGCGTCCATCCGACCGGCTCGGCGATCCTGCGCGCCGGGACGAAGTCGCAAGGTCAAGGACACGAGACGACCTGGGCGCAGATCGCCGCCGACGAACTCGGCCTCGATCCGCAGAACATCATGGTCGAGGAAGGCGACACCGACACGGCCCCCTACGGGCTCGGCACCTACGCGAGCCGCAGCACGCCGGTCGCCGGCGCTGCGATTGCGATGGCCGCCCGCAAGATCCGCGAGAAGGCGAAGAAGATCGCCGCGCACCTGCTCGAGGCCTCGGTCGACGACATCGAGTGGGAGAACCACGCGTTCCACGTCAAAGGGCTTCCCGACAACGCGATCACGATGCAGACGATCGCGTTCGCGGCGTATACGAACCCGGCGCCTGACACCGAGCCCGGCCTCGAAGCGACGTTCTACTACGACCCGCCGAACCTCACGTTCCCGTACGGAGCGTACATCGCCGTCGTCGACGTCGATGCGGAGACGGGCTTCGTCAAGGTACGCCGGTTCCTGGCGATCGACGACTGCGGAACCGTCATCAACCCGATGATCGTCGAGGGCCAGATCCACGGCGGCCTGACCGAAGGGTTCGCGATCGCGTTCATGCAGGAGCTCGCCTTCGACGCCGACGGCAATGCGCTCAACACCAACTTCACCGAGTACCTCGTGCCGACGTCACTGGAAACCCCGCATTGGGAAACGTCGAGCACGTGTACGCCGAGCCCGCACCATCCGATCGGCGCCAAAGGCGTCGGCGAAAGCCCGAACGTCGGCTCGCCGGCGGCCTTCGTCAACGCCGTGATGGACGCGCTCGCGCCGCTCGGCGTGACGCACATCGACATGCCGCTGACGCGCGAAAAGGTCT
>CALEOJ010000090.1 GCA_937910425.1 uncultured candidate division WPS-2 bacterium | reverse complement strand
GGCTCGCCGCGGCGGCCGAACTCGACCCGGCGCTGCTGGAGCGGGTCGTCGCCGGCGAGGCACGGCTCGGCGTGCCGGAGTTGGCGCGGCTGGCCCGGGCGCTGCGGCTGCGACCGATCGGCTTTCTGCAGCAGACCGGGCTGCTCGGCCTCGAGGTGTACGCCGGCGGGCTCGACCCGCTGTACTTTCTGCCGGACGGCCAGATCCGCTACGACGCGCGGATCTACATGCGCGAGATCAATCCGCGTCTCGCCGTCCCCGAGGGCGACATGACGAAGCGGAATCCGGTGCTCAAGGCGCTGACCGACGACACCGTGGTCGACCCGCTCGGCAAGCTCGAGATCGAGCTCGCCTACCTCCTCCGGGCGGCCGTCCAGAACACCGCGGGGACGCTGTAACCAAGAGCCCTTCGCCCTTCGACAAGCTCAGGATGACATAGCTCAGGATGACATCGGCTGAAAGGCACGATGGCAGCGCGGTGAGAACGCCCGATCCCTTATGGAGATCGAAGGTAAGCGCATCGCCGCCCTCGTCGGAGACGGTTTCGAGGAATCTGAGTTGCTGGAGCCCCGGCGGGCGCTCGAAGAGGCGGGAGCGATCGTCACGATCGTCGGCGTCGACGACCGCGCGCTGCAGAAGATTCGCGGCAAACGCGGGCTGGACGAAGGCCAGAGCGTGAAAGCCGAGGAGCTCGTCGCCGACGTGACCGCCGACGACTTCGACGCGCTGCTGATCCCCGGCGGACAATCACCCGATCATATCCGCACCAACAAAGACGTGCAGCGCTTCGTGCGCGAGTTCGATCAGGCGAAGAAGCCGATGTTCGTGATCTGCCACGGCCCGCAGGTCCTGATCTCCGCGCAGCTCGTGCGCGGGCGCACGCTGACCGGCTACGCCTCGATCGCCGACGACATCCGCAACGCGGGCGGGCTGTACCGCGACCAGCCGGTCGTGCAGGACGGCAACTGGGTCACCTCGCGCAACCCCGGCGACCTGATCCTCTTCAACCGCGCGATCATCGAAAAACTCGCCGCCCAGAACGCCCCGGTGTAAGCCTCACGTCACCGGGGAGAGCCGTAGGTTGGGGAGCTCGGGGCGGCCGACTTTGTGGCATTCGCGCCAGCCGCTGCCGACGTCGATCGCGACGATGTCGGCGGTGAAATCGAACGCGCCGGCGCCTTTGAAGAATGCGCTGCCGACCGCGTAGGCGTCGGTCGGGACCCGGTCTTCCTCGAAACGGCGAATGCGCTCCGCGTCGAAGCCTCCGCTGACGACGATCTTCACGTGCCCGAAACCTTCCGCATCGAGGGCGCGGCGCACGTTGTGCACGAGCTGCGCGTTGACGCCGGTCGGCTTGAACGTCCCCATCTGCGGGATCACGCTCTTGTCGACCAGCGTCCCCGAGGTGTCGAGCCGCACGCCCCACAGCCGGTCGCCGAGCGCGCGCGCGACGGCGAGCGACGTCCCGACGCAATCGTTGTCGAAGTCGACCAGCGCGATCACGTTGACCGAGGCGTCGATCCACTGCGCGAACTTCTGCGTCGCGCGCACCGTGTCACCGGAGTACGCCGCGATCAGCGCGTGCGGAACGGTCCCCATCCCGCGCGAGCCCCACCACTCGGCGTTGGCGTCGGTCGAGACGCCGAGCGCGCCCGAGATGTACGCGGCATAGCCGTCTCCGGTCTGCACCAGATGGTGATCGAAGCGCGCCGGGAAGAACAGCACTTCCTTACCGCCGGCCGCGCCGACGATCGCGCGGGCGTTGGTCGCGATCCGCGAACGGCGGGCGAGGACGCCGAGATACGGCGTCTCCAGATGCGCAAAGAGCGCGTAGTCGCCCTCGATCGTCATCACCGTCTCGAACGGTTCGATCGGGTCGCCGTCGTAGAGCGCCCGCACGGTGAGGCGGTCCCAGCCCTCGTCCCACGAGCCGTCCGGAGCGTGCCGGCCACTGCACAGCTTGAGGATCGCGATCGCCTCGTCGATCCCGCACAGCACGGCATGGTTGCGCTGGAAAACCTGCATCCGCACGCGCGGATGATAGCCGTCCTTCTCCAGGATCTCGCGCGCCCGGTTGAAGTAGACGTCGGAGTAGTAGCCCTCGCGCATCTTCTCGACCGGCAAGTTGAGGATCGCCGGGTCCAGGCGACGGCGCTCGGTGGTGAGCATGGGACGCCCCTACGCGGGCGTGGAACGAAGTCCTCGTCCTATGCCGACTCCGACCAACCGCGAGATCGCGGACCGCCTGCGCGAGATTCGCACCCTCATGGAGTTCGCGGGCGAGACGTTCTTCAAGTTCATGGCCTACGAGCGTGCCGCCGAGACGTTGGAGAACGCGGCGCCGCTCGGCGCCGACGTCGACGTCGCGCGGCTGACCGAGCTCCCCGGGGTCGGGAAAAGCATCGCCGCGCGGATCGCGACGATCGCCCGGACCGGGACCGACCCGTACCTCGAAGAGCTGCGGGCGCGGTACCCATCGACGCTGCTCGAGGTTCTCGCGGTTCAAGGCGTCGGGATGAAGACCGCGCAGCAGCTGTTCGAGCGGCTCGGGATCGCGTCGCTCGCCGACCTCGAGCGCGCGCTCGATGGGGGCGCGCTCGCCGAGATGCCGCGGCTCGGAGCGAAGTCGATCGAAAACATCCGCCGCGGCGTCCTGGCGTACAAAGGGCGCACGCGGCGCACCCCGCTCGGGATCGCGCTGCCGATCGCGCGCGAGGTCATCGCCTTCCTCCGTACGATGACGGACGCGCAGGATCTCACCGCGGCCGGCAGCGTGCGCCGCCAAGAGCCGACCGTCGGCGACGTCGACGTGATCTGCACCTCGGAGAACGCGGAGCTTGTCGTCGCCGCGTTCACGGCGTGGGAGCGGGCTGAGGCCGTTCTCGCCGAGGGTCCGACCAAGGCCAGCATCTGGCTCGCCGGTGGGCTGCAGATCGACCTGCGCGTCTTGCCGGCGCATCTGTACGGCAACCTGCTGCAGCACTTCACCGGCTCGCGCGAGCACAACATCCAGTTCCGCGAGCTCGCCGTTCGCAAGAACCTGCGCGTGAGCGAGAACGGGATCGTCGATCTGACCGACGGCCGTACGATCGTCTGCCGTACCGAGGCGGAGGTCTACGCGACGCTCGGGATGGCGTACATCCCGCCGGAGATGCGGCTCGGCGTCGGCGAGATCGAAGCGGCCCGCGACGGCACGCTCCCGCAGGTGCTCGACGTGCACGATCTGCGGGGCGACTTCCACATGCACTCGACGTGGTCGGACGGGCGCGACACGCTGGACGCGATGGTCGCCGCCTGCGCCGCGCGCGGCTACGCGTACCACGCGATCAGCGACCACTCGTGGGGCCGCGGCCGGATCGGGATGGATCCCGAAGAACTGCGGGCGCAGCGCGTGCGGGTGCGCGAGCTCGGCGAGCGCTACGGAATCCGCACGCTGTGCTCGAGCGAGGTCGACATCCTGGCCGACGGCACCCTCGACTACGACGATGCGATCCTTTCCGGGATGGATTTCGTTGTTGCATCGGTGCATTCGGCGTTCAACCAATCCCGCGACGAGATGACCGTCCGGTTGCTGCGCGCGATCGAAAGCCCGTACGTGAACGTGATCGGTCATCCGACCGGGCGCAACGTGGAGACGTTCGCCGGCTACGACTTCGATCCCGACGCCGTCTTCGCGGCGGCCGCGCGTACCGGGACCGCGCTCGAGATCGACGGGCAGCCGAGCCGGCTCGACCTGCCCAGCCCGCTCGCGCGCCGCGCCAAGGAGTTCGGCGTGACGTTTACCTGCGACTCCGACGCGCACGGCGTCGCGCAGCTCGAAAACGTCGCGTATGCGGTCGGACAAGCACGCCGCGGGTGGGTCACCGCGGCCGAAGTCCTCAACGCGCGCCCGCTGGAGGAAGTCCTCGCCTTCGTCGAGGCGAAACGAGCGCGAGCCGGAGATGCAAACGACAGCCTCTGAGGAGCGGCGGCTCGCCGCCCTTTACGAGTACGAACTCCTCGACACGCCGGGCGAGGATCTCTTCGACGCGTTTACGCGGCTCGCCGCGCAGCTCTGCGACGCCCCGATCGCGCTGATCAGCCTGGTCGACCGCGAGCGCCAGTGGTTCAAGTCGTCGGTCGGACTCGATCGGCGCGAGGCGCCGCTCGACGCCGCTTTCTGCGCGCAGGCGATCCTGCACGAAGGGGTCTTCGAGGTCGACGATGCCGGCGCCGACCCGCGCTTCGCGCGCAACCCGCTGGTCGCCGGAGAGCCGGGGATCCGGTTCTACGCCGGGTATCCGCTGTGCTCGAGCGACGGGTACGCCGTCGGCACGCTCTGCGTCCTCGACCGGCGGCCGCGAACGCTCACGCCAGAGCAGCGCACCGCGCTGGCCGCGATCGGCGGCGCCGTCGTCGAGGCGATGGAGGCGCGCCGCTTGCTGCTGCGGCTCTTCGACAGTTCGCAGACGGAGCTGTATCAGGTCGATCTGGTCGCCCAGCGCGTGCTCTTCGCGAGCGACGCGGCGTGCCGCAACCTGGGGTACAGCACCGAGGAGATCCGGCGCCTCCCGCTCGCCTCGCTGCTGCCGGCGCTGGCGAAAGAGGACCGGCTGGCCGAACGGCTCGAGGAACTGCGGGCGAATCCCGGGCGCCGGCTGACCCTGCGCACGCCGGCGCGCCGCAAGGACGGCTCGATCTACCCGACCGAGTTGCGCATCGAGCTGGTCCCGACGCACAAGCGCGAGATCGCGCTCGTCGTCGCGACCGATCTGACCGAGAGCGAGCGCGCGCAGCAGCGCATCAACCTGCTGTCGGCGGCGATCGAAGCCGCGCAGGACCCGATCATCCTGGCCAAACCCGGCGCCTCGCCGCGTGAACCGGCGACGATCGTCTACGCGAACGACGCGTTCGTCCGGATGAAGGGCGCGACGCGGCCGGACCAGGTCATCGGGCACCGCGTCGACGAGTTCTTCGGACTGAAGACCGACCTCGAAGCGCTCGTCGCGATGCGCACGGAGGTCGCCGCCGGCCGCGCCGCGCGTGTCGGGTACATCTCGTACCGCATCGACGGTACTCACTACAACACCGAAGCCTCGGCGCGCCCGCTGCTCGACGAGGCGGGGACGATGACGCACTACGTGATGGTCCAGCGCGACGTCACGGAACAGGTGCTGCGCGGCGTGCAGCTCACCATGCAGAACGAACGGCTGACCGCGATCACCTCGATCGCGCGCACGCTGTTCGCCTCGCTCGAGCCGAGCGTGCTGGTCGAAGCGCTGCTCTCCGGCGTCCGCGAGCTGGTCGACGGGCGCGCGACGCTGTACGCGCCGCGCCCGCGCGGCGGCTTCGGAGCGACGACCGATCTCTCGCTCGAGGACGACGCGCCACCCGGCGACGCGTTCGTCGCACTCGCGTCGCGCAGCGACGTTTGCGTGCTCGACGAGCTCGAGCAGCGCGCCGCGGTGCGCGTCCCCGGCTCGGGCGGTGGTACGGCGTACGTCCTGGACGTGCAGCGGACCGCCGCGTTCAGCACCGCCGACGTCTTCGCGATCGGTCTGCTGGGTCAATACTTCGCCGTCGCCGCGCGCAACGTCGAGCTGTACCAAGAGCTGGCGGCGCGGCGTGACGCGGTCGTCGAGCTCAACCAGATCAAGAACGACTTGATCGCGATGCTCGCGCACGACTTCAAAGGGCCGCTCACGACGATCGTCGGTTTCGCCGACGTGCTGGCCGACGACGAGCGCTTCGATCACGAGGCGCGCCAGTATCTTGGGATGATCTCGTCGAGCGCGATGCGGCTGGCCTCGCTGGCGACCGACACGCTCGCGCTCTCGCGGCTCGAGCACAACGAGCTGGCCCTCACGCTCGGCAACGTCGACCTGGTCGCGCTGGTTCGCGACGTCGTGCGCGTCTTCAGCGTGACGCGACCGATCGACTTGCGCGTGATGGGCGGCAACCTGGTGGTGATCGGCGACGCGGCGCGGCTGCGTCAGGTGGTCGAGAACCTCATCGGCAACGCGATCAAATACTCGCCGGGCGGCGAGGCCGTCGAGGTCGCGCTGCGCGCGCGAGTGGGCGGGGTCGAGCTCACCGTCCGCGACCGCGGGATCGGGATCCCGGACAACGAGCGCGCGAAGCTGTTCGGCCGCTTCGCGCGCGCCAGCAACGCGCGCGCCCTGGGGATCGGCGGCACCGGCTTCGGCCTCTACCTCGCCAAGACGATCGTCGAGCTGCACGGCGGTTCGATCGACGTCGAGTCGGTCGAAGGACAAGGCTCGACGTTCCGCGTCTTCGTCCCCGCCCGGCCCGCGCACCGGACGATCGCTTCGCGCCGCATCGCGCTGCTCGACGTCGACGGCGACGCGCGCTCGTACGTCGCGCACGCACTGCGGCACGACGGGATCGCGGTCGCCGTCGCGACCAGCGGTGAGGATCTGCTGCGCACCCTCACCGACGGCCGCTTCGACTGCGCGCTGGTCGACGCCGACCGGCTCGGAATGTCGCCGGAGGCGTTTCTCGAGCGCGCCAACGGCACGCCGCTGGTGCGGATTGCGCTCCGGATGCCGGCCGCGCTCGATGGCTGGAACGCGTTCCTGACGAAGCCGTTCCTGATGAAGGACCTCTACGGCGCGGTCGACACCGCCCTCGACCACGCGAACGGCAGCCGGTCGAGTGCGCCGGACACCCCGCCCGCCTGAGCAGGACGCAGCGGCGGAGGGTATCGACGAGCATGGCCAATCATCGTGAGCACGGTCCGGACCCCGTCGTGAACAGCGACCGCGGGACGGGGACGACCCCGCCCGAAACCGGACCCGAGAGTACCTCCGTCGTCGGGCGGCCGGCAGTCGAACGGCCGCTGACGGCGTTTCACCAGCCCGCCGAGACGGAGGGGCTCGAACGCAAGCCCTTCAACGAACGGGAGGCGCTGGAAGAAGGCGGGAGCTTCGACGCGGTCAAGCCGCCGGGAGATCCGCCCGGAGGCTGAGCCGCCGGAGGGTGGCGGCGTCGTGGTGTACAAAATACCGTATCCCAAAACTCGGAGTAATCGGTTTGGAGACGATCGACATCGTCGGCGGCATCCCGGTCGGGCAGGCGGCGCGCCTCACGCCCGATGCGGACGCCGACGGCCGACGCAAGAAGCGGCGTCGCGAGGGCAGAGGCCGTCCGATCGATCCGGTCGCGCTCGCGGACGTGCGCGCCCTGCTCGGCGACGAGCCGCGCCGGCGCGATCTGCTCATCGAGCACCTGCACAAGATCCAGGACCGCTATCGCGCGATCTCGGCGGCGCACCTCAACGCACTCGCCGAGGAGATGCGCCTCGCGCCGGCCGAGGTCTTCGAGGTCGCGACCTTCTACCATCACTTCGACGTGGTCAAGGAAGGCGAGGCCGCTCCGCCGGCGGTGACCGTGCGTGTCTGCGACGGCCTTTCGTGCGAGATGGCGGGCGCGCAAAACCTGCTGGGTCTGCTGCGCAACGGTGGATACGGCGACGGCGTGCGGGTGATTACCGCTCCGTGCGTCGGCCGCTGCGACACCGCTCCGGTCGCGGTGGTGAATCAGAATCCGGTCGACCGTGCGACGGTCGCGCTGGTCGACGCTGCGCTCGAAGCCAAGGCGTTGACCGCGGCGGTGCCCTCGTATACGAACTTCGAGGCGTACGTCGCGGGTGGCGGCTACGCGCTGCTCAAAGCGTGCGTCGCGGGCGAGCGCGGCGCCGACGACGTGATCGCGACGATGGAGGACGCCGGGCTGCGCGGGCTCGGCGGCGCCGGCTTCCCGGCCGGCCGCAAGTGGAAGATCGTCCGTGCCGAACCGGCGCCGCGCCTGATGGCGGTGAACATCGACGAAGGCGAGCCCGGAACGTTCAAGGACCGCTGGTACCTCGAGCGCGATCCGCACCGCTTTCTCGAAGGGATGCTGATCGCGGCGTGGGCGGTCGGAATCGCCGAGATCTACGTGTACCTGCGCGACGAGTACGCCGCCGCGCGAGCGATCCTGACCGCCGAGCTCGCCGCGCTGCAGGCGCACGCACCGATGCCGCTGCTGCCGATCCACCTGCGGCGCGGCGCGGGCGCCTACATCTGCGGCGAAGAGTCGGCGATGATCGAGTCGATCGAAGGCAAGAAAGGGATGCCGCGGCTGCGCCCGCCGTACGTTGCGCAGGTCGGCGTCTTCGGGCGGCCGACGCTCGAGCACAACATGGAGACGCTCTACTGGGTGCGCGAGATCGTCGAACGCGGCGCGGCGTGGTTCGCATCGCAAGGGAGCAACGGCCGCAAGGGCTTGCGCTCGTTCTCCGTTTCGGGGCGCGTTCGAAAGCCCGGCGTCCATTTGGCGCCGGCCGGGATCACGATCCGCGAGCTGATCGACGAATACGCCGGCGGGATGCTCCCCGGCCACACGTTCTACGGGTACTTTCCCGGCGGCGCGTCTGGCGGGATCTTGCCGGCCTCGATGGACGACATCCCGCTCGATTTCGATACGCTCAACAAGTACGGGTGCTTCATCGGCTCGGCGGCGATCATCGTGCTCTCCGACAAGGACAGCGCGAAGAGCGCCGCGCTGAACATGCTGCGCTTCTTCCGTGAAGAGTCGTGCGGGCAGTGTACGCCCTGCCGCGTCGGCACGGCGAAAGCCGTCGCGCTGATGGAGCGTGACGACTGGGACCGGGAGCTGCTCACCGATCTCTCGACGGTCATGATGGACGCGTCGATCTGCGGCCTGGGTCAAGCTGCGCCGAATCCATATCTCTGCGTCTACAAGTACTTCCCCCACGAGGTCCAGGCGTGATCGGCTTCATGCTCAACGGCACGGCGCTCGCCGCCCGCGAAGACGAGACGATCCTGCAGGCCGCCGATCGGAACGGCATCGAGATCCCGCGCCTCTGCTACAAAGACGGCTATCGCCCCGACGGGAATTGCCGCGTCTGCATGGTCGAGATCGAGGGCGAACGCGTCCTCGCGCCGTCGTGCTGCCGGCGCCCCACCGAGGGGATGACGGTGACCAGCACCAGCGATCGCGCGACCAAATCGCAGAAGATGGTCGCCGAACTGCTGCTGACCGACATGCCCAAGCAGGGCGCCTCGCCGTACAAGCTCGTCTCCGAGCTCGACGTCTGGGCGGGCAAGCTGGGCGTCATGGCACCGCGCTACCCGCAGCGGCACCAGCCCGCACCGGATCTCTCGCACCCCGCGATGTCGGTGAACCTCGACGCCTGCATCCAGTGCGGCCGCTGCGTGCGTGCCTGCCGCGAAGAGCAGGTCAACGACGTGATCGGCTACGCCTGGCGCGGCGAGCACGCAAAGATCGTCTTCGACTTCGACGACCCGATGGGACCCAGCTCGTGCGTCGCGTGCGGCGAGTGCGTGCAGGCGTGTCCGACCGGTGCGCTCGCGCCGGCGAATGACGTCGCGATGCTCGAGCCCGACAAGAAGGTCGACTCGGCGTGTCCCTACTGCGGCGTCGGCTGTTTGCTCACGTACAACATCAAGGACGGGAAGATTCTGTCCGTCGACGGACGCGACGGCCCGTCGAACGCGAGCCGGCTGTGCGTCAAGGGACGCTTCGGCTTCGACTACGTGCACAATCCGAAGCGGCTGACGAAGCCGATGATCCGCAAGGAAGGCGTCGCGAAGACCTCCGCCCTGATGGAGCCGGACGAGATGTGGAACGCGTTCCGCGAGGCGACGTGGGAAGAAGCGCTCGATCTCGCGGGCGGAAAGCTGCGCGAGATTCGTGACCAGCACGGTCCCAGCGCGCTGGCAGGGTTCGGCTCGGCGAAGGGGAGCAACGAAGAAGCCTACCTGTTCCAGAAGCTCGTGCGGACCGGCTTCAGAACCAACAACGTCGACCATTGCACGCGGCTCTGCCACGCGTCGTCGGTCGCCGCGCTGCTCGAAGACGTCGGCTCCGGCGCGGTCTCGAATCAGGTCGAGGACGTCGCGCTCGCCGACGTGGCGATCGTCATCGGCGCGAATCCGACGATAAACCATCCCGTCGCCGCGACGTTCATGAAGAACGCCGCCAAGGCCGGGACCAAGCTCATCTATATCAACCCGCAGCGTTCGGATCTGGCGCGGCACGCGACGTACTTCCTGCAGTTCAACAGCGACACCGACGTTGCGCTCCTCAACGCGCTGATGCACGTCGTCATCGAGGAAGGCCTCGCCAACGAGGCGTTCATCCGCGACCGCACCGAGAACTACGAAGCGCTCAAGGAGAACGTCAAGGACTACTCGCCCGAGAAGGTCGCGCCGATCACCGGGATCGATGCGCAGACGATCCGCGAGGTCGCGCGCCTCTACGCGACGGCCAACGCGGCGATCATCTTCTGGGGGATGGGGATCTCGCAGCACGTGCACGGCACCGACAACGCGCGCTGCCTGATCTCGCTGGCGCTGGTCACGGGCCAAATAGGACGCCCCGGCACCGGCCTCCATCCCCTGCGCGGGCAGAACAACGTGCAGGGCGCCTCGGACATGGGGCTGATCCCGATGATGTTCCCGGACTACGAGCGCGTCGACAACCAGGACGCCCGGCGCAAGTTCGAAGCGCTCTGGAACACGACGCTCGATCCGAACGCCGGCCTGACCGTCACCGAGATCACCGAGGGCGCCTACAAAGGTGAGATCCGCGGGATGTACATCATGGGCGAGAACCCCGCGATGTCGGACCCGAACGTCGAGCACGCGCGCGAAGCGCTGACGAGGCTCGATCATCTCGTGGTGCAGGACATCTTCTTCACCGAGACGTCGAGCTATGCGGATGTGATTCTGCCGGCGTCGGCGTTCCCGGAGAAGACGGGGACGTTCACCAACACGGACCGGCGCGTGCAACTCGGCCGGCAGGCCCTCGATCCGCCGCACGACGCGCGTCAGGATCTCTGGATCATCCAAGAGATCGCGCGGCGCATCGGTCTGGACTGGAACTATGCCGGGCCGGCGGAGGTGTTCGAAGAGATCCGCCAGGCGACGCCGAGCATGGCCGGGATCACCTGGGAACGGCTGGAGGCCGAAGGCTCGTGCACGTACCCGCTGGAGAACGTCGGCGATCCGGGTGAGCCGGTGATCTTCATCGAGGACTTTCCGCGCTCCGGCGGCCGCGGCTTGTTCAAGCCGGCCGCGTACAGCCACGCCGACGAGATGCCGGACAACGCGTATCCGTACATCTTCACGACGGGGCGGCAGCTCGAGCACTGGCACACCGGCTCGATGACGCGCCGCGCCAGCGTGCTCGACGCGCTGGAACCCGATCCCGTCATCAGCGTCCACCCGGACGATCTCGCGCAGCTCGGCGTCGAGCCGGGCGGCCCGATCACGCTCGAGTCGCGGCGCGGCGAGCTGACCGGCTACGCACGAGCCGATCGCGGGATGCAGCGCGGGACGCTGTTCATGCCGTTCGTCTACAACGAAGCGGCGGCGAACCTGCTGACCAACGACGCGATCGACCCGTTCGGAAAGATCCCCGAGTTCAAATTCTGCGCCGTCACGGTGCGCAAAGGCGAACGGGTGACCGCCGCGATCCTCTAACCCTTCGACAAGCTCAGCCCTTCGACAAGCTCAGGATGACAACAACGATTTCTGTGTCATCCTGAGCCGTCAAAGGATGCCCCGTTACGTCGGGGGAGCGCTCGCAAAGAGCTTCAGCGCGTTGTTGAGCGTCAGCCAGACGCCCCAGGCCAGCGGTATTCCGACCCACAGCCCACGCCAGGATGAGCTTTCCGGTGATCATGGGATCGGCGTTCGTGCGGTATCGTTCTATCGCGACGTGCTGGGGCTTGACGACCTGCGAGGTCGCTTCCGACTTCTGGACCGGAGTTCGAGATCGGGGGCGCTGAGCGTACCCTGAGTCTGGACAATTCCGCATTGCCGCGCTAGGCTGGACCCAAGAGTGGCCGCTCGGTCGCTCAAGCGGAGGAAGTAACGATGAGCGAACGGCGTCCGAATTATCTCGGGATCGTGGCGGGAGCGATCGTGTTCTTCGTGTGGGGCGCGATCTGGTTCACGGTATTGGGCGCGCAGTGGATTGCGGCCGTCGGCAAGACCAAAGAAGAGCTCATGGCCATGGGCTTCTGGCCGTACATCATCTCGTTCGTCGCCGGGCTGTTCGTGTCGTACTGCTTCGAGAACATGCTGTGGCACTACGAGCGCGCCGACGCGTCGAAAGGTGCGCAGATCGGGTTCCTGACCGGCGTCTGCATCTTCGGCGCGATGCTGGCGAACCTGTACAGCTTCGAAGCTCGTCCGATCGCGCTGATGCTGATCGACGGCGGCTACGGGATCATCGGATTCGTTATCACGGGTGCCGTTGTCGGCGCCCTGCGCGCGCGAGCGATGCGCGGAGCCGCGGCGCGCGCGGCCTGAGGCGCTCGAGGTTCAGCTCTATCAGCGACTGTTGGGGGCCTCGTTCGAGCGGCTCCCGCCCGTCCTGCGCCGGTTTCACGCGCAAGGCGGCGGCGAGGCCGAGTGCACGTTCGCCGTACGCCGCCACGCCGGGCCGCTGCACGGCTTCGTAGCGCGCGCTGCCGGGCTCCCTGCCGTCACGCCGTCCACCCGCGTGGTGCTGCAGGTACTCGTCGACGGCGAGCGTGAGTTCTGGACGCGCGTCTTCCCGGATCGCGAACTGCGCACCGCGCAATGGCTCGAGCGCGGCCGCTTGATCGAGCAGGCGGGCCCGCTGGAGGTCGCGTTCGACGTCGCCGCCGACGAGTCGGGGATGCGCATTACGAGCCGCGGCGCCCGCGTGTTCGGCGTGCCGCTGCCGCGCGCGTTCGCGCCGGCGGTCACGGCGATCGTGCACGGCGCCGCGAACGGCTGGAAGGTCGAGGTTTCGATCGCGTTTCCGCTGCTCGGTACGATCGGTGCCTATAGCGGAACGGTCGTTCCGGCGTGACGGCCGCGCTCGGCGTTCTGCTCCTGCTCGGCGGGATGGGCGCGTTCGACACGCTGGTCTTTCACGAGTGGATCGGCCGGCTCCCCGCCGATCCGCGCGCCGTGACCGAGCTGCGGCTGCACGCGGCGCGCGACGCCGTGTACGCGGTGCTGTTCGCATCGCTGGCCTGGCTCGAGCCGCACGGCGCGCTGGTCGTCGCGTACCTGCTGCTCTTCGCGGCCGAGATCGCGATCACGCTCTCCGACTTCCTGGTCGAGGACCACACGCGCCGGCTGCCCGGCGGGGAGCGCGTCACGCACGCGCTGATGGGAATCGTGTACGGTGCGCTGCTGGCGCTCCTTGCGCCGTTCGCCGCGGCCTGGCTGCACGATCCGACCGCGTTCGTTCGGGCCGACTACGGCATGTTATCGTGGGCGCTCAGCCTGTTCGCGCTCGGCGTCGCCGGATCGGGTCTGCGTGACGTGCTCGCGGCGAACCGCGCGCGCTAGCGCGAGGAATCCGGATGTAGACGGGGCAAGAGCAGGAGCAATGGACCCGGGCGGCTGCCCGGCGACACGGGCGGTGGAGTCCGCCTCGCATCAGCGAAACCGCCCACGAAAGGGCCGATGACTCCTCTTGCGCCGGCGCTCCGCGTCGGGAAGGAGGACGTTTGTGACCCTCGCGATTCCAGCCGACAACCTTTGGGCTTTCGCTGCCGTTTGGCTCGCGCTCGCGACGGCGGCTGCCTTTATCGCGCGCCGCGTGGGCCTCGCCGCCGCCCTCGTCGAGATCCTGCTCGGCGTGCTCGCGGGCAACCTCATCGGCCTGCGATCGAACGCCTGGGTCGACTTCATCGCGGGCTTCGGAAGCATCATGCTGACGTTTCTCGCCGGCGCGGAGATCGAGCCCACGGTTCTGCGCCGGCAACTGCGACCGGCGGCCGTCATCGGAGCGATTTCCTTTTTCGCGCCGTTTCTGGGGGCCATGGCGTACGCGTATTTCGTCGCACACTGGACCGTCGACGCTTCGAAAATCGCCGGTGTAGCGATGTCGACGACGTCGGTCGCAGTGGTCTACGCGGTGATGGTCGAGACTCGTTTGGCGGGTAAGGACTTCGGCCAATTGATTCTGGCGGCGTGCTTCATCACCGATCTCGGGACCGTCGTAGCGCTCGGTATGCTGTTTGCCACCTACAACGGCTGGCTAGCCGCGCTCGTTGTTGCCATCGTGCTGGCAATCGTCTTCGTACCGAAGTTCTTGCCGTCCGTGTTCGAGAAGACGTCGCGGTGGGTGAGCGAGCCCGGACTCCGTTTGACGTTCTTGATCATCCTGGTCCTCAGCGCGATCGCAACGGCGGCCAAAAGCGAAGGTGTCCTGCCGGCCTATTTCTTGGGCCTCGCGTGTGCGGGCTTCCTCTTCGCGAATCCCGACGTGTCGCGGCGCTTGCGCTCCATGACCATGGGCTTTTTGACACCGTTCTACTTCCTCAAGGCGGGTACGCTGGTTTCGTTCTCGGCTGCGGTCGCAGGCATCGGAGCGATAGCGGCGTTTTTCGTCGTGAAAGTCGTCGCGAAGTGCGCCGGCGTCTTTCCAGCAGCGCGAGCGTTCCAGCACACTCCGAAGAACGCCGGGTATATCACGCTGATGATGGCGACAGGCCTCACGTTCGGGACGATCTCGAGTCTGTACGGCCTCACGCATCACTACATCGATCAGGCCCAGTATACGACGCTCGTGACGGTCGTCATCCTGACCGCAGTCGTACCGACGATCGTGGCGCAGGCGTTCTTCCACCCCCAGGAGTTCGTCGATCCCGAGGAACTGGGCGTGCCGTGACCAAGCACCGCCCGGTGGCGTCATTTCGCGACCGGAGGACGATATGGCCGACTTCAAACCAGGGCAGCTGCTGCGGATCTTCGTGAACGAACGTGACACCTGGAGCGGTGCGTTCGTCATTGGAGTCGTCCTGGAGTTGGCGACGACGCGAGCCGGATTCAACCCGTACATGCGCCTCTTCATGGCGACGGGGATTCTGGGCGGATACACGACGTTTTCGACGTTCGCGTTCGAGACGTATCTTCTCGGCGCCGATGGCTTGCCGCTTCAGAGTGTGGCCTATGCCGGCGGTAGTGTGATCGTGGGCCTTGCAGCCACCCTTCTCGGCGTCGTGCTCGTTCGTTTCGTTGCATCCGTAGCATGAGCGGCGATCGCTAACGTGCGCGTGCTCCTCGTCTCGGATCTGCACGCGAACCCGTTCGCCCTCGAGGTGCTGCCTGCGGCCGATGTGGTCCTCTGCGCGGGCGACCTCGTCGACTACGGTCCCGATCCTCGCGCCGTCATCTCGTGGTGCCGAACGAACGCCGCCGCCGTCGTCCACGGAAATCATGACAGGGCCCTTGCGTTCGACGAAGGGGACGGCGTGCCGTCGAGCATGCGCGAGGCGAGCGAGGCGACGCGCCTCCTTCATCGCGCGCTGCTTGATGAGAGCGATCTCGGCTATCTGCGCTCTTTGCCGCGCGTTGCGACGATTCGTCTCGATTCGGTCACGATCGCGCTGACGCACGCAACAGTCGAGGACGTTCACCACTATGCGCCGCTCTCCGAGGCTGGAGCTTCCGTGCGAGCCGCCGTCCCCAACGCCGCCGTCGTCGTCGTCGGTCACACCCATCTCCAAGGCGTGGTTGCCCTGGATGGCGCGGTCGCGGTGAACCCCGGTAGCGTCGGAATGAGCACCGCCGGCGGGCTAGCCCACTACGCGGTATGGGAAGACGGCCGGATGACGCTGCACAGCACGCCGTACGACGTCGCCGCGACGCTGGCCGCGCTCGGGGAGATGCGCTTGCCGGCTCGGGTACACGCGACGCTGCACGACGCGTTTCGACATGGCCGGCGCTGAACGAGCCGTCCTGACGCAGGCGATGCTCGACCTAAAGGCGGCGTACAAGCTCTAAGGGTTCGTCATCGGCGGGAGCGCGGCGTCGCTCCCGCTGCCACGTCCTTTGAACGTGAAGAACAGCAGCGCGAGGCTCGGGATCAAGAACAGTGCGCCGATCGCGGTGGCGACGAGGAACGCGCTCAGCATCGCCGGAGAGGCCGCGGCGGTTTGGTAGGTCCAGCTGTTCGGGATCAGGTTTGGGGCCTGGGCTCCGAACCAGCCGGCGAGCACCGCGAGGGCCTCGGCGCCGACCGCGACGCGCGCGAGCGTGTCGCGGTGGTTGGCGATCGACAGCATCACGACGATGCCGAGCAGCATCGCGATCGCGATCCCGATGCGCGCCACCGGGCCGATCAGTGCGGCGAAGAGCCCCGGCTCCGCTTGGTGGGCCAGCAGCGCCGGAACGAGCCCGGCGATCCAGACGACGACCGTTGCGCGCACCGCGCGGCGGCGGAAGTCGTCGCGTAGCGCGCGGTCGTGGGAGGTTTCGCGGACGAGGAAGACGGCGGCGATCTGCGCGCAGAGCGCGACGGCGAACACACCGGCGGAGAGCGCGAACGGCGACGTCCAGGCGTAGCGGCCGGTAGCGATCGCACCGGCCGCATCACCGAGGAAGAACGGTGCGATGATCGAGGAGGCGCCGAAGACGGCGGTCCAGCTGCGCGCCGTCGCGAACGTGTCCGCCGCGTGGTTGCGGAAGACGAACGCCGCGCCGCGCAGCACGATCCCGAGCAGCGCCAGCGTCAGCGGCGTGCTGAGGTTCGCGCCGATGTCGGCGAAAACGGGCGGGAAGCACGTGAACAGCGTGACGATCGCGAAGATCAGCCAGACGTGATTCGATTCCCACACCGGACCGATCGCGTTCGAGATCGCGTCGCGCTGCGCCTGACGACGCGGGCCGCTCGCGAAGAGGTCCCACACGCCGCCGCCGAAGTCGGCGCCGCCGAAGATCGCGTAGAGCGAGACCGCCGTCAGCCCGACGAGCGCCGCACCGAGGACGGGCGTCACGCTGCGTGGTCCTTCGTGCCGACGCGCCGCAGCAGCCACCAGCACGTCGCGGCGAGGATGACGTACACGATCGAGAAGCCGTAGAGCTGGACGTCGACGCCGGGCGCGACCGTCGCCGCATCGCTCGTGCGCAGCAGTCCGCGCGCGATCCAGGGCTGGCGCCCGAACTCGGTGACGAACCAGCCGGCTTCCATCGCGACGACGGAGATCGGCCCGCAGACGGCGATGCCGATCAGCAGTGATTTCGCGGGGACGCGCTTGCGCAGCGCGACGATCGTCCAGACGATCGCGACCAGCAGCAGCAGCGACGCGCTTCCGACCATCGTGTCGAACGAATAGTGGACCGCGGCGACCGGCGGACGGTCGTCGGGCGCGACGCGGTCGAGGCCTTTGACTTCGGCGTTCGGATCGAATGCGACCAGCAGGCTGAGCGCGCTCGGGAGCTCGATCCCGTAGCGGACGGTGTCACCGCTCACGATCCCGCCGATCGTGATCGGCGCGTGCCGGCGGGTGTGGAACAGCACCTCGAGCGAGGCGAACTTGGCGGGCTCGTGGTCGGCGTCGAAGCGCGCGATCACGTCGCCCACGATCCACTGCAGCGGGATCGCGATCGACGCGACGAGCATCGCGATCGTGAGGCCGGCCTGCACTTGCTCGCGCCGGTCTTCGGCGCTCCGGCGCACCAAGGCGAACGCGCAGACCGCGGCGGCGCCGAAGCCGGTGACGACGTAGGCGGCGAGCGTCGTGTGCAGCACCTCGACCAGCCACGGCGGGCTCAGCATCGCGGCGATCGGATCGATGTCGACGACCGTGCCGTTGACGATGCGGAAACCCGCCGGCATATTCATCCACGCGTTCGCCGTCGTGACGAATGCGGCCGACAGGGCGCCGCTGAGCACGATCGGCAGCCCGCTCAGCCAGTGCGCGACCGGGCTCAGGCGCTCCCAGCCGTACAGGTAGATCCCGATGAAGATCGCTTCGATGAAGAACGCGAAGCCTTCGAGCGAGAACGGCAAACCGATGATCCCGCCGGCGTACCGCATGAACGTCGGCCACAGCAGCCCCAGCTCGAACGAGAGGATCGTTCCGGACATCGCACCGACCACGAACAGGATCGCCATCCCCTTCGCCCACGTGCGCGCGAGATCGTAATAGGCGCGGCGCTTGGTGCGCAGCCACAGTCCCTCGGCGGCGACCACCAGGAGCGGCAGGCCGACGCCGAGCGCCGCGAAGACGATGTGGAACGCGAGCGACGTCCCCATCAGGGCCCGCGCCGCGATCACGTGTTCCATGATCGCAGTGTACCCGCCCGCGGCGGGACGCCCCTACGATGTTTCGGGGTAGGCGGTGGTCAGTGTGCGTCGCCGAAGATGAACGAGTAATCCGATGCGAGGGTCGACGAGCCGCGCTTTGCGGTGCGCTGCCCCGGCGCCGGGATCTCGATCACGCGCCGCCGAGAGCTACCGAGCAGCGGTGAGGGCGTCGCGACGGTCGCATACTTGTGGCAGTCGAAACAGCGGGATCCTTGCACGTAGGTTTCCAGCGTCGTGTTCGCGACCGGACCGGTCGGGATCGTGCCGGCGTCGGAGAGCGGCACCGTCGCGCGCGGCGATGGGACCGCGACCGGTGTCCCCGGCCACAGTACCTGCACCAAGCGATAGTGCTTGAACACCGACCGCGCGTCGTTCGCGTTGGTCATGAGCCGATACGCGCTCGTGTTGATCTCCTCGGAGAACGGGTCGATCGGCGTCGTGCGCACGACCTGGATCGGCGCGTTGTAGGGATCCTGACACGGGCCGACGGTCGGACACGGACGCGGCGATGTGTTGGGGACGCACTGGTAGTGGTCCGTCGCCGGGTTGCAGTCGTTGCGATAGAACGTCCAGCCGCGCGGCGGGGGCGTCGGAGTGGGCGAGCCGCTCGGCACCGCGACCGGGTCGTTGTCGACGTGCTCGAAGGTCGCCCAGACCATCTGCTGCGCGCTCGGCGTCTTGTGGATGACGTGCAGTCCGACGAGGCCGACAACGACGTTGTGCCGCACCGGCTTGCGCGGCGCGTAGATGTCGGCGAGCGAGATCTTGTAGTTCGGCCACGTCGCGGGGTCGGGGAGCTCGATCCACGCTGCTTTGATCTCGATCGCGCCGAAGTTCATGCCGTAGCGCGCAGGCTTTCCGCTGCACGCGTAGTCGACCGCAGTCGTCGTTCCGGCGCCGTGGGGGAGCGAGAATCCGGCCGGCCCGTTCGCGCACGCCACCTGATTGCGCGCGTGCGTCAACCCGTTGCCGACGATGTATCCGTACTCGTCGTTGTCGACGTGGACTTCATAGTAGGTCAGGTTGCCGCGGCGGTCGGTGAGCCATCCGCCGGACGCCTCCTGGATGCCGCGAAAGTGCACGTCGGCACCCAGAAACTCCGATGTCGCGGCGAGGACCTTGACGCCGGGACGCGACGGCGGCGCGCCGCGAAGGCGCAGTGCGGTCGACGCGAACAGTCCGTCCGCGGAATGGTAGCTCTCCCAGACCGTTGGGTAGATGCCGGCCCGGCTCGTGGCCGGGGCGCCGAACTGCGCCGGGCTCGCGCTCGGATCGGGGACGCCGATCTGCCCCGCCGCCGCACGCCAGTTGAGATAGAAGAATTCCATCCAGGCGTAGCAGTCGGCGTCGAGCTGAAAATCGACGGAGCCGCCCGGGACGAAATCGGTCGGCATCGTCGCGGCGACGGCCATCTTCGAGCAGTACGTGGTGCCGATGTGCCAGGTGGACTTCGGCGCGGGCGCCTGCGCCAGCACGCCGCCGGCCGCGAGCGCCGCAAAACCCGCCGCCAACAAGAGCGCGGCGCGGCCCGAGCGAGAATTCTGCATCGTCGTTACCCCCTGGGCGACCATACCACGGCGTCGCCAAGGGAGGCAAGACGAGGGCTATCGATCGTCGCGGTGGTGCGGAAAGAGCCCGTACGGCGGCGGGGTCGCGCGCGCGCCCTTGACCGCATGCCACAAGACGTCGTTCATCACCGCAGCATCGACGCGGTCCGCTTCGGCGAGATCGAAGCGCGCGCTGTCCGCGGCGCGGTACGCGGTCGCCCCGTTCTTCGCTTTCACGTCGATGCGAGCGGGAAGCGCATCGAACGGTGCAAGGTTCGGCGTCGCGGTGAAGGCCGCGCTGAGCGGCAGCGCACCGGCGTCGTACGCCGACATCGGAGGGAGTCCGAGCAGGATCTCGATGGTGCGGAGCACGGAGGCTTGCGTGTACGTTTCGTGCCGCAGGCCGCCCGCCGCATACGGCGAGGCCAAATAGAACGTGGAGCGCTGCTCGTCGACGTGATCGGGTCCGTTCTGCGCGTCGTCCTCGAGCACGAAGATCGCCGTGCTGCTCCAGTCGGGCGAATGCGAGACGGCCTCGACCAGCTTGCCGACGGCGAGGTCGTTGTCGGCGACCATCCCCTGCGGCGTCACCGCACCTGCGCGCGTGCCGGAGGTGTGATCGCGGGGGAAGCGCACGATCTCGAGCTGCGGCAGCGTATGCGAGGCTTCGAACGCGTCGAACTCGCGCTTCCATTCGTTGAACCGTGTCACGTCCTCGACGCTCATGTCGAACGTGGCGAAACCGCGGTCGGTATTCGCGTTCAGGACGGCGTTCATCGACGAGACGGGCGTCGGGCCGCTCGGCGAGGCGGTGACGAACTCGCCGTAGTTCCGCAGGCTGACGCCGTGGTGCGCGGCGTCGTCCCACAGGTACCCGGCGTGCGGGATCGCTGCTTCGGCGCCGTCCTCGAAATCGTAGAACGACCGGCGGTTCGCGTAGTTCTGCGGCCACATCCGCTCCAGGTAGTCGTTCGCGAACGCCGCGGTCGACCAGTTGTGTCCGTCGGCGCTCACGTGCGCGTCTTCGAAGAAACGGTCGAACACGCCGAACTGCTTGACGATCGCGTGCTGGTTCGGCGTGACGTTTTCGCCGAACATCACGAGCGACGGGTCGCCATCGGCGCCGCTCACGTCGCCCAGCACCTGGTCGTACGTGCGGTTCTCCTTGATGACGTAGATGGCGTGCTTGATCGGGCCGTTCCGCCGCACGACCGGACTGGCTGGGACGGCCTCGCGCTGCGCGAGCTCCCGGACGTCGGCGAGGCCGCGCGCGAGCGCACCGTCGTCCGGAATCGCGACGCGGCGCACGGAGCCGACCAGGTTATCGGCGACGTAGTCGCTCTCCGAGCGCGCGTTCGGGTTGAATTTCGGATTGGGGTGCCCGGACTCGCCCTTGCCGTTCGCGACGTAGAGGACGCCGTGCGCGCGGTCGATCGCGAGCGCGGTCGGATACCAGCCGGCGGGGATCGCACCGAGCGGCGTCAGCCCGTGCGCGCTCGTGCGGAACACCGCGACGGCGTTGGCCGCGCCGCACGTGACGTAGAGGCGGGTACCGTCGAGCGCCAGCGCGTTGGGTGAGGTCCCGACCGCGTCGGCGCGCGCGAAGGGGATCCGCGCGTGCTGGATCACGCGCTCCGTCGCGAGATCGACTACCGCGATGTCGTCGTCGTCGCTGTTCGCGACGTACAACAGCGACCCGTCGCTGGCGAGCGCGACGGGATGGCGGCCGACGTTGATGCGCGTGTTGTGCGCGCCCAGGCCGGTGACGAAGTCCCATCCGCGTTCGGCGACGTAGAGTTTGCCGCCGCTGCGCGGGTAGAGCACCGCGGCGGGATGGCGTCCGACGTCGTGCGTGGCGATCACGCGCGCGGTCTTGGGATCGACCAGCGCGACGCGGTTGGCGATATCGCCGGCGACCGCGATCGCGCCGTTGGGCTGCTGGGCGAGCGCGACGGGATAGAAGGGCACCGGCAGCGAGACCGTCTTGTCGACCACGCCGGTCGCGGTGTCGATGTGCGCGATCGTTTCCTGGAACGTGCCGGGCGCCGCGACCCAGACGCCGTCGCCGTCCGCGTCACGCAACGGCGTGCCGAACGCGCCGCTCAGCGGAACGCTGCGAATCTCTTTGAGGGTCGCGGCATCGAGCACGCGCAGCGCCGGCTTGCGGTGGCCGGTCTCGAGCACGAACAAACGCGAGCCGTCGCGGGAGAGCACGAGCCCGGTCGGCAACGTGCCGACCGTCGCGACCGGCCCGTCGCTGCCGCGAATCTTCCATCCGGTCGGCAGCGTCGTCACGCCGGTCGCGGCGAGCGCAACGCCGCCGAGCACGAGGACGGCGGCGATGACAAGGCCGGTGCGTTTCACGAGTGCCTCCACTGAAGCCGCAGGATGCGCGGCGCAAACGCGACGACCAGCGCGACGGTGATCAGAAAGAACGTCGGGTGAACGAAGCGCAGGTCGTCGTGCGGGATCGCGCGGCAGCCGAGGTTCGTCCCGGCCATCGCCATGCAGAACAGGCCGTAGGCCAGTTGCAGACGGGACCGCGGGTCGACGCGTGGCCCGAAGAACGAACGGCGGTGTTCCGGAAGCCACCACCAGAGCATCGGCACGGCGAGCGCGAGGCACACCGCGGCGCTCACCAGACCCCAGGTGAGGTCGAAGCTCCGCGATCCTTCGATCCACGCCCAGTTCATCGCCTCAGCCCTCGATCTTCGAAAAGTCTGCGACCGCGCCGAGCGCCGAGCGGATCCCGGACAGCAGCTTCAAACGGTTCGCACGCAGCGCGGGCTCGTCCGCGTTCACGGTTACCCCGTCGAAGAACACGTCGACGTACGGCCGCAACCGCGCCAGTGCCGCCATAGCGCCGGCGAAGTCTTCGCGCGCCGTGGCCGCGCGAATCTCCGCGGTCGTGCGCTCGAGCTCGGCGAACAGCTCCTTCTCCTCGGGTTGCGCGAACAGCGCGGGGTCGACGGCGCCGTCGTACCGCGCGCCGTCCTTTTTCTCCTCGCGGCCAACGATGTTCGACGCGCGCTTGTAGGCGGTGAGCAGGTTCGCGCCGTCCGGGCTCGCGAGAAACGCTTCGAGCGCCGCGACCCGCGCCAGCGCGCGCACCAGATCGTCTTCGTCGTCCTGCGCGAAGACCGCGGAGACCAAGTCGTGGCGCGAGCCGGTTCCGCGCAGATGCGCCTTCATCCGGTCGGCGAAGAACTCGAGCAGCTCCGCCGCGACGTCGTCCGGCGGGGCGGCCGCAGCCTTGGCGAACGCCGGCTGCTGCGCATAGTGTCGGTATGCCGAAACGAACTGCTCGCGCAGCCGCAGCCGCAGCCCGTTCTCGACGATCACCCTGATCGCGCCGAGCGCAGCGCGCCGCAGCGCGAACGGATCCTTCGATCCGGTCGGCTTCTCGTCGATCGCGAAGAAGCCGACCAGCGTGTCGATCTTGTCGGCAAGCGCGACCGCGATCGACACCGGTGCGGTCGGACAGGTGTCGTTCGGCCCGAGCGGCGCGTAGTGTTCCGCGATCGCGTCGGCGACCTGCGGATCCTCGCCTTCCGCGAGCGCGTAGTAGCGCCCCATCTTCCCCTGCAGTTCCGGGAATTCGCGCACCATCCCGGTCACGAGATCGGCCTTGCAGAGCAGCGCGGCGCGGTCGACCAGTTCGCTTTGCGGGTCGCGCAGCGCGTCGCCGAGCTCGCGCGCGAAGGGCCGTAACCGGCCCACCTTATCGCCGATCGATCCGAGCTTCGCGTGGAACACGAGCTCGGCGAGCTTCGGGACGCGCGTCGCGAGCGGCGTCTTGAGGTCCTGGTCCCAGAAGAACTTCGCGTCGAACAGGCGCGCGCGCAGCACGCGCTCGTTGCCGGCGATAATCGCGGCGCCGCCGTCTTTCGGCTCGATGTTCGCGACCAGCAGAAAGCGCGGCGCCAGCGCGCCGGCGGCGGTCTCGAGCGCGAAATACTTCTGGTTCGCACGCATCGTCGTGGTCAGCACTTCGCGCGGGACATCCATGAAATGCTCGTCGATCGAGCCGGCAAGGACGACCGGCAGCTCGACCAGACCCGACACCTCCTCGAGCAGCGCTGGATCGTCCGCAAGCGTGAGGCCTTCGCCGTTCGCCAGCGCCCGAGCGCCCGCGCGGATGATCTCGCGGCGTTCGCGCGGATCGAGCACGACGTACGCGTCGCGCAGTTTGCCGGCATAGTCAGCGAACGAGTTCACGGCGATCGGTTGCGGCGCGAGAAATCGGTGACCCCAGGTCAGAGCGTTTGCGCGCAGGCCGTGCGAACGCAGCGTGACGTCGACGACGGCGCCGTCGAACAGGCAGAGGACGTTCTGCAGCGGACGCACCCAGCGCATCGCGCCGCTTCCCCAGCGCATCGACTTCGGCCACGCGAACGTCTCGACCGTTGCGGTCAGCACGTCGCGTAGGACGTCGGCGCTGGCGCGTCCGGTGACCGTCCGGCTGAGGTAGTAGTAGTCGGCGCCGCCGACGGTACGCACCTCGACACCCTCGAGCGTGGTCAGCCCGGCGGACTTCATGAACCCGTCGAGCGCGCGCTGCGGCGCGCCGACGTGCGGCCCTCGGCGATCTTCGACGACGTCGGGCTGGTGCGCCGGCAAGCCGTCGACGATGAGGGTCAGGCGCCGCGGCGTGACGTACGACTCGGCGCGCTCGAAGTCGAGCCGTTCTTCGCCGAGCCGTGCGATGACCGTCGCGAGCAGTTGTTCGGCGGCGGCGGACTGCATCCGCGCCGGGATCTCTTCGGAGAACAGTTCGAACAGGAGCTCGGCCATCAGTGTGCCGCGGCGCCGCGCGCGAGCCAGCTCTCGCAGCACGCTTTCGCGAGCGTTCGCACCCGGCCGATGTACGCTTGCCGTTCCGTCACGCTGATCACGCCGCGCGCGTCCAGCATGTTGAAGAGATGGCTCGCGGTCACGCACGCATCGTACGCGGGGAGGGGAAGCGCCTGCGCCAGCAGCGCGGTGCACTCCGTCTCGGCGTCGGCGAAGTGCCGCAGCAGCAGCTCGACGTCCGCGTACTCGAAGTTGTACGCGGAGAACTCTCGCTCGTTCTCGAGGAAGACGTCGCCGTAGGTGATGTGCGGGTTGCTCTCCGGCGCGTTGTAGGCGAGATCGTAGACGTTCTCGACGCCCTGCACGTACATCGCCAGCCGTTCGAGCCCGTACGTGTACTCGACCGAGACCGGATCGCATTCGATCCCGCCCACCTGCTGGAAGTACGTGTACTGGCTGACCTCCATCCCGTCGCACCACACTTCCCAGCCCAGCCCCCAGGCGCCGAGCGTCGGGCTCTCCCAGTCGTCCTCGACGAAGCGGATGTCGTGCGCGAGCGGATCGATCCCAAGCCGCCGCAGGCTCTCGAGGTAGAGCTCCTGCGCGTTGGGCGGCGACGGCTTGAGGATGACTTGGAACTGGTAGTAGTGCTGCAGCCGATTCGGGTTCTCGCCGTAGCGCCCGTCGGTCGGCCGCCGGCACGGCTGCACGTACGCCGCCCGCCACGGCTCGGGGCCCAGGCTGCGCAGCGTCGTCGCCGGGTGAAACGTACCGGCCCCGACGTGACTGTCGTACGGTTGAAGCACGACGCAGCCCTGTTCCGCCCAGTACTGCTGAAGCGTCATGATGAGCGACTGAAAATCGAGCGCGCCGCGGCGAGCAATCGGGGCTGTCACGTCAAGCCTTGCGGTGCGTCAGGTTGAGCGCGCGGACCTTCCGATGCGGTGCGTGACACGGCTCCCACCGTTTGTCATGCCCCGAGGAGTGCGCCGAGTGCCGCGGCGGCGACGACGACGATCCATGGTGGGGCGCGCCATGCGGCGATCGCCACGAACGCCGCGAGGGCGATCCCGATCCGCGCCCAGCTCGCGCCGAGGGAGAGCAGGACCGGATCGTAGAGCACCGCGCCGAGCAAGCCGACCACGCTGGCGTTCGCGCCGCGCACTGCGCCCGCGGCGCGCGGCGCGCCGGCGACGCGATTCCATACCGGCGCGACCGCGAAGATCAGCGCGAACGAAGGCAGGAAGATCAGCACCGTCGCGACCACCGCGCCGGCGTACCCGTGCAGCGGCGAGCGGTTCGCGTAGCCGAGGAACGACGCGAACGTGTTGAGCGGCCCCGGCATCGCCTGCACCGCGCCGTAGCCGGCGTAGAAGTCCTGCGCGCCGATCAGCCCGTCGTGGATCATGCTCTGCAGCAGGGGCAGCACCACATGACCGCCGCCGAACACCAGCGTACCGGCCCGGATCAGGGTCGCGACGAACGCCAGCGTCGCATCCTTCGGCAGCGCCGTCACGGCGACGAGCGCGACGAACAGCAGGCCGGCCGCGACCGAGACCGCGCGCGGGACCCGAATCGGAAGCGGATCGTGGCGCAGCTCCGGGGCGTGCAGGAAGAGTGCGCCGGCGAGCGCGCCCAGCGCGATCGAGACCCATTGGAAACCCGGGAACGGGCGCAGCGCCAGGGTCACCAGGATCGTCGCGACGGCGATCGTCTTGGTCGGCAGGTCGGTGCAGAGCGATCCGGCCAGGCCGATGACCGCGAACGCGACCACGGCCGCCGCGGCGGCGAACAGCCCGTCGAGCAAGCCGCCGAACCAGGGCGGCGGGGTGTGGCGCTCGGCCCCCCCGAGCGCGGCTGCGATCAGCGTCATGGCGAGCGCCGACGGGGCCGTGAAGCCGAGCCAGGCGAGGAATGCGCCGAGCGGACCGCCGCGCGTGAAGCCGATCAGCATCCCGACCTGGCTCGAGGTGGGTCCCGGCAGGACCGAGCAGAATGCAACGATCCGGGCAAAAGCGGGTTCATCGAGCCACCGCCGTTCCTCGACGAAGGTCCGGCGGAAGTATGCGAGGTGGGCGATCGGACCGCCGAACGACGTCGAACCTAGGCGGAGAAACGTCGCAAACACCTCGCGCACGTCGGTCTGCTTACTCCCGGAGGACCGCGACTTCATGCATTTGGGCGACCTGACGGTCTATCACGACGGAGCCTTCGCCCGCTACGCGGACGCGAAGGTGGGTCTGCTCACGCACGGGCTCCAGTACGGGACCGGCTGCTTCGAAGGGATCCGCGGCTTCTGGAGCGCGCGCGAGGAAGAGCTCTACCTGCTGCAGCTCGCCGACCATTACGACCGGCTCGCGCAGTCGGCGCGGATCCTGATGATCGGGCTCCCGCACACGACGCCCGAGCTGTGCGAGCTCACGGTCGAGTTGTGCGCGCGCAACCAGCTGCGCGGCGACGTCTACGTGCGGCCGTTCGCATACAAGGCCAACGAGGACATCGGCGTGCGCCTGCACGGCGTGAAGGACGCGTTCGCGATGGTGGCGATCCCGTTCGAGCGCTACTTCGACGCGGACCGCGGGCTCAAGGTCGGCGTCAGTTCGTGGCGCCGCATCGACGACACGATGGCGCCGGCGCGCGGCAAGATCACCGGGACGTACGTCAACAGCGCGCTCGCCAAAAGCGAGGCGGTGATGAACGGCTTCGACGAGGCGATCATGCTCTCGGCCGAAGGCCACGTCTGCGAAGGCTCGGCCGAAAACGTGTTCATGGTGCGGCGCGGCGTGCTCTACACGCCGGACCCCTCGCAGAACATCCTGGAAGGCGTCACGCGCCGCGCGATCATCACGCTGGCGGCCGAAGAGCTGGGGCTCACGGTCGTCGAGCGCGCGATCGACCGCAGCGAGCTGGTCGTCGCCGACGAGCTGTTCATCACCGGGAGCGCGGCCGGAGTTCAGTGGATCGAGTCGGTCGACCACCGCCCGGTCGGCGGCGGCGAGCGCGGGCCGATCGCGGGCGCGCTGATCGACCTCTACGATCGCGCGATCCGCGGCGGGATGCCGAAGTACGCGCCCTGGCTCACGCGGACGTACGGCGGCCGTACGCCGGCAGCGGTCGGCTAGCTACGGCGACGGAGAGGGCGCTGCGGTCGGCTCGGCACTCGCCGCCTCCGCGGGGACGTTCTGCGGCGTCCACATCTGCTGCTCCGGCGTCGTGCGCGCCGCGCGCTCCAGCGCCGCAGCGGGATTGAGGTCGTCGCGCCACCCGCCGAGCTTGCCGAGCGCGGTGTAGGCCATCTTCGAGACACCGCGGATGAAGCGCCGGCCGGATTCGAGCGTCGGCAGATCGGTGGTCATCACCGCGATGACGTAGGGGTCCTCGCTTGCGCCGTAGACGATCCCGACGTCGTTGAGCGTGTCGTGCAGGGTTCCGGTCTTGTGCGCGATCCGCGTCCCGGGCGGAAGCGGCTCGGGCAGGAGTCCGTTGTGCTGCTGGCCGCCGAGGATTTGGATCATCTCGCGCGAGGACCACTCGTCGACGAGCTGCTCCTTCGCCATCACGCCGAGCAGGTGCGCCATGTCGGCCGGGCTCGAGCGGAGCGTCCAGTGGATGCTAGGCCCTTCGGTGCGGATGAAATCGCGCAGCCGCGTGTGGGTGAGGCCGTAGTTCGCCATCGTCGCGTTGATCCGCTGGCGGCCGACGAGGCGGATCAGCATGTTCGTCGCGGTGTTGTCGCTGACGTCGATCATCAGCGCGAGCAGCCGCGAAACGGTGTAGCTTCCGCCGACCGGCGCGTCGCACAGGTCGCCGTAGCCCCAATCCTTGTCGGCACGGCGCAACCGCAGCTTGGTGTTCAGATCGAAGTTGCCGGCGACGAGCTGCCGGAAGACCTCGACCATGACCGGGATCTTGATCGTCGACGCCGCGGGCATCTCGGCGCCGCGGTTGATCCCGCTCGTCGCGCCGGTCGCGACATCTTCGATCGCGATTCCGACGTGGCCGGGCGCGCGCAGCGAATACGCGCTGAGCTCGGCCTGGAAATCGGCCATCGGCCCGCCAATACCGCTCGCGCTCGCCGGTAGAATGCCGGCAAGCGGAACGGCGAGGAGAACGACGGCGGCAACGAGTCGTCGTGGTACCCGCATTGTATATATATTTGTCGGTAGGGTGCGACGAAAGTCAAGTGGCGCGAGCCGGCCATTTGGAACTTCGTTGCCGGGGAGGTGCTGCGCGGGGCGAGCAGTATCTAGCGGCTCTCGGACTCTTGGTCAGCGGAGCATCGGAACCTAGGGGGAGGGTGATCAGTGCAAAACGCAAGTTCGGCGCGAGCCGCCGCGGCGCGGCCCGGGCCCGAGCCGCCCGCGGACCTCTTCGCGCCGTCGACCAGCTTCGATCCGCCGGCCAAACGGCCGCTGAGGGTCTACGCGTTCGATCCGACCCTGGGCCGCGTGCTCGGCAACAACCTCGTCATCGAGGTGAACTACGAGCCGTTGCAGCCGGGGCCGGTCGGCGAACGCTTCGCGGTGGTCGACTACGACGGCTCGACCAAGTCGTTCTACGCTCCGGTCGATCTCGATAATCCCAACCTGCTGCTGCGCGACGGGTTGGATCCGACCGAGTCCGACCCTCGCTTCCACCAGCAGATGGTGTACGCCGTCGCGTCCGAGACGCTGCGGCGGTTCGAGGCGGCCCTCGGCCGGCGCGTGCATTGGCGTCCGCCGCCCAATGGCAAGCACGGCGCAAACCGGTTGTACCTGTTTCCGCATGCGATGGTGCAAGCCAACGCGTTCTACAGCCCCGATGCGCACGGCATCCTGTTCGGCTACTTCCGCGCGGGCAGCGTCGTGGACGCGCAGATCGTGCCGGGACAGACGATCTTCACCTGCCTCTCGCACGACATCGTCGCGCACGAAACGACGCACGCCGTCGTCGACGGGATCCGCGAGCACTTCACGGAGCCGACGAACATCGACGTGCCGGCGTTCCACGAAGCGTTCGCCGATCTGGCGGCGCTGTTCCGGCACTTTTCGCATCGCGAGGCGCTGCTCGACACGCTGCAGCGGACCGGCGGCAGGCTCTACACCACCAACATGCGGGCCGATGCGCCGGGTTCGTCGACCGAACCGGTGATCCAGAGCGAGATCGCGCCGGACAATCCGCTGATCGAGCTGGCACGACAATTCGGTCAGGTCTCAGGACTCCACGCCGGGCTTCGCAGTGCGCTCGGAACGCCGGCGAACACGCAGGACCTCAAGACGACGATCGAGCCGCACGCGCGCGGGGCGATCCTGGTCGCGGCCGTGTTCGACGCCTATTTTTCGGTCTATCTGCAGCAAACCGCCGATTACTTCCGCGTCTTCCGCGCGGGCGGCGGCTCCGACCAACCGGTCGATCTGCCGGGACCGCTCGCCAACCTGCTGGCGGCCGACGCCAGCCGTATCGCGGAGCTGTTCTTCTCGGTCTGCGCGCGCTCCCTCGACTATTGCCCGCCGGTCGACGTCACGTTCGGCGATTTCCTGCGCGCGATCATCACCGCGGATATCGATCTGTTCCCGAGCGACAGTTACGGCGTGCGTGACGCCGTGATGCAGGCGTTTCGTTCCCGCGGCATCGTCCCCGAGGGCGCGCAGTTCTTTTCGGAGGACGCCCTGTGCTGGCCGAAGGTGAGATCGCCAACAGAGACGCCTCCGGGCCCGCTGCCGGCGGTGAGCGGTTTGCTCTTCGGCGATCCGAACGGCCTGACGGACGATGAGAAGAACGTCAACGGCGACCTCTTGCGCGCGTACGCCAGAGCGAACGCCACAGCGCTCGGCTTCGATCAGAGCCCGATCTCCGTCCCGTCGTTCCACCCCATGTTCCGGACCGACGAGGACGGGTCGCTGAAGATCGACATGGTCGTCGAGATGGTCCAACAGCGCAAAGTCCCGCTCGACCCGGCGGAACCGAAGCTCGGCACGATGGTGATCCGCGGCGGCGTCACGCTGATGATCTCGCGGCAGCCGCTGCGCGGCGGCAAGCGGCCCGACCCCGAGGTGCGGTACGCGATCGCCAAGCATCTGGGCGGCACTCACGACAACCTCCAGCGCGCCGCCTACGTCGCGCAGGGCTTCACCGACGGCACGGGTGCCAACGCCCGCATCAATTTCGGCCTCCTTCACGGGATCTGATCGATGAGTACGAGCAAGAAGACGACGCGCAAGAAGACGACCGCGCGCAAGAAGAAGACGACCGCGCGCAAGAAGACCGCCGCGCGCAAGAAGAGTCCTGCGGCGAAGAAACCTGCGCGTACGCCGCGCACGACGGCAACCCCGGGGACGACAACTCCGCCTTCCGGCACGCCGCCTGCGGCGCGTCCGGCGGCGGCCGGATCGACCGGGGGGACGGCGGGGATCCGGGTGCGGATGTACCGCGTCGGGTTCGGCGACTTCTTCCTGCTGACGGTGCGTGCTCCCGACGGTACGCCGCGGCACATCCTCGTCGACTGCGGCGTTCATGCGGCGAATCTGGGCAGCATCGGCGCCGCGATCGACCAGCTCGCGATCGATACCGGAAAGCAGCTGGCGCTCGTCATCATGACGCACCGGCACGCCGACCACATCTCCGGATTCGGTACCGGTGCGGCCGCCTTCGCCGGGTTCACCGTCGAACGCGTGTGGATGTCGTGGTTCGAAGACCCGAGCGACCCGGCTGCGACGAATTTTCCGGCGAACATCACGGCGCTGGCCGGCAAGCTCCAGCAATCGCTCGCGGCGCGCAGCGATGAGGTGGGCCAGCAGCTCTTCAACATGGCCGAAAACATCACCGGCGCCGCCGCCGTGGGCGGGGGAAATGCGGCCGCGCTCGCGACGCTGCACGGCGGGTTCAAGAACAAAGCGCCGGTCGACTACTACCAGGCCGGCGACGTTCCGACGCTCCCGGACTCGCTGGTGCAGGCCGGTCTCACCGCCCAGATCCTTGGACCGCCGACCGATCCCGCTCTCGTCGCGCAAATGGACAATAAGCCGCAGCAGTATCTCGCGGCGACCGGCGAAGAGAACGCGCCGCCTATGCGGTTCAACCGCGTGTTTACGGCGGATGCGAGCCGCTATCCACCGGACGCGTTCGCCGTCTTCAGCCCCGACGAGATCGCCAAGCATATCTCCTCGAACCAGCCGGATCTTCTGGCCGCGCAAGCCGCGAAGGCCGATAACACGATCAACAACCAGAGCCTGATCGTCCTGTTCACGTTCGGCGGCAAGAAGCTGCTCTTCGCCGGCGACGCGCAATGGGGCAATTGGGACAACTTCTTGTTCGGTGGGGCCGTCGTCGGTGACGATACGCCGTTGACCGCCAATAGCAAGACGATCCTCGGCAGCCTCGACTTCTACAAAGTCGGCCACCACGGCAGCACCAACGCGAGCCCGATCCCGGCCGTCAACGCGATGCGCGACGGGTGCGTGGCGATGTGCTCCACACAGCCCGGCGCCTATGGTAGCGTGAAGAACAACAGCGAGGTGCCGCGCGGGCCGCTGATCGACGCTCTGGAAAAGAAAACGAAGAACCAGCTCGCTCGCGCCGACCAGGTCGAGGTCCTGAACTACCCCGTGGACCCGACGCTCGAATCGCTCCCGGCGATCTTCACGAAGGACGACACCAAGGGCTACATCGACTACGAGACGTAAGCTGCGGCGCGTCGCCTAGCTGCGAACGTAGGGCACGCCGTCGGCTGCCGGAGCGCGCACGCGCCCCGCGAAGCCGGCGAGGGCGACGAGCGCGGCGAGATACGGGAGTGCTTGCAGCAGCTCGCTGGGGACGCCGGCGCGCTGCAGCGAGAACTGCAGTGCCGCGAAGAACCCGAAGAAGAGCGCGGCGCCGGTCGCGCCGAGCGGCGTCCAGCGCCCGAAGATCACCGCCGCCAGCGCGATGAAGCCGCGTCCCGCGGTCATCCCGTCCGAGTAGAGGTCGAGCTCCGCCAGCGAAAGGTACACGCCGCCGAGCGAGGTGATCGCGCCGCCGATCACGACAGCCCAGAAGCGCGTCTTCAGCGCGTCGATCCCGGCCGATTCCGCGGCGCTCGGGTCCTCGCCGCACGCGCGCACGTGCAGCCCCCACGGCGTGCGCGTCAGGACCAGATGCAGCACGCCGGCGGCGACGAACGCGAGCACGACCAGCACGGTCTCGCCGGTGCGGCCGAGCGCCGGAACCTCGTGCGAAGCGCCGGGCTGGTGATACACCAGGACGAGCCCGAACGCGGCGGCGGCGAGCGCGGCGATGTTGAGCCCGGTCCCGGCGACGATCTGATCGACCGCCAGCCGCGTCGTCACGTACGCCAGGATTGCCGCCAGCAGCATACCGGCGAGGACGCCGGCCAGCGCGCCGAGGATCGGGTTGCCGGTCGCCCCGCTGACGACGACCGAGGTGAACGCGCCGGCGATCAAGATCCCTTCGAGTCCGATGTTGACGACGCCGGCGCGCTCGCTCAGCACGCCGCCGAGCGCCGCATAGATCAGCGGCGTGGCCTTGATCAGCGTCAGGCCCAGGATCGCCAGCACCGCTGCGAGCGTCGCGTTCACGTCGACCTCCGGCTCGCGACGACGCGGCGTCCGGCGAGTGCGATGATGACCAGGCCGATGATCAGCGAGACGACCTCGCGCGGGACACCGGCCTCGGCCTGCATCGCGATCCCGCCGCTCTGCAGCATCCCGAACGCGACCGACGCAACGATGATCCAGAGCGGATCGAGGTTGCCGACCAGCGCGACGGCGATCGCGATGAACCCGTAGCCGGGCGAAAGACCGGTGTTGAAGCGGTGCAGCGCGCCGGCGACGATCGTCGCGCCGCCCAGCCCGGCGATCGCGCCGGAGAGCGTCATCGCGATGAGCGCCGTGCGGCCGAGGTCGATCCCGGCGCGCTTCGCGGCCTCGGGCGCATCGCCGGCGGCGCGCAGTTCGTAGCCGAAGACGGTGCGCTGCAGCACCCAGCGCAGCACGAACGCGAGCACCAGCGCCAGCACGAACGCCCAGGTGAGCTGGGTGTCGAACAGATGGGTGAGCTGCGCGGCCTTCGGCAGCGGCCCGGTCTCGGAACCGGCGGCGCCGCCTTGTTGCAGCGGCCCGGTCACGAGGTACGTCGTCAGCAGTATCGCGACGACGTTGAGCATCAACGTCGCGATCACTTCGTTCGCCTTGAAGCGCGCGCGCATGATCCCCGGGATCGCTCCCCACGCGCCGCCCGCCAGCGTTCCGGCGACCAGCACCATCGGAACCGCGAGATAGCCCGGCAGTGGGAACTGCGCGCCGAGCCAGCCCGCCGCGAAGCCCCCCATCACGAGTTGGCCCTCCGCGCCGATGTTGAATAGCCCGGCGCGGAACGCGATCGCGATCCCGAGCGCGGGGAAAAGCAGGTTCGTCGTCTGCACCAGCGTCTCGGCGATCTCGCCCTTCGTTCCCCACGCACCGTCGAAGAGCGCGCCGAATCCGACGATCGGCGAGACGTGCGCGAGCAGCATTGCGATCGAGCCGACGCCGAAGACCAGCACGACGACGACGACGAGGTCGCGGAACGCGCGGGTGCGCAGCAGGCCGGCGTTCATGCGTTGCCCGCCATCAGCGCGCCGATCCGGCCGCGGTCGATACCCGCGCGATCGAACGAGCCGACGAACTTGCCGTTGGCGATCACCAGGACCCGGTCGGCGGTCGCGAAGATCTCGTCGAGCTCGAACGAGATCAGCAGCACGCCGGCGCCTGCGTTGCGCGCCTCGATCAGCCGCGACTGCACCAGCGCGGCGGCGCCGATGTCGATCCCGCGCGTCGGCTGGTACGCGACGATCAGCTTCGGCGAGCTCGCCAGCGTACGGCCGACCACGATCTTCTGCTGGTTTCCGCCGGAGAGCTCGCCCACGATCGCGTCCGGGTTCGGCGGCCGCACGTCGAAGCGTTCGATCACCTCGCGCGCCGCGTCGCCGAACTTCGCGAGCGTGAGCGTGCGCTGCCGCCCGAGCGCGACGTTGTCGCGCACGTTCCAGTCGAGCACGAGCGCTTCGTGGCGCCGGTCCTGCGGGATCACGCGAATCCCGCGCGAGAGGCGCGAGACCGGCGTATCGCTCGCGCGCAGCGGCGTGCCGGCGAAGATGAGCTCGCCGGTGAACGCGGCGATCCCCGCCAGCGCGTCGGAGAGCGCGGTCTGGCCGTTGCCTTCGATCCCGGCGACGCCGACGATCTCACCGCCGCGGACCTCGAACGTCGCGTCGGTGAGCGTGCTGGTTCCCGACCGCGCGGAGAGCCCGCGCACCTAGATCGGAAGAGCACACGTCTGAACTCCAGTCACGCCAATATCTC
>CALEOJ010000089.1 GCA_937910425.1 uncultured candidate division WPS-2 bacterium | reverse complement strand
TCTGCGCTTCATCAATTCGGCGGGGTTTGGCTTGAGCTGCGAGGTCACGTCGTTCAGGTTCGCGCTGCTCTGCTGGAGCGCGACCTGCAGCGTGCTGGTCAGCGAGTCGAGCCGCGCCGAGAGCCGCCCGAACGAGCGGTTCGCCGTCACGCTGGTCTCGTTGGCGTTGTGGAGCGCCGACTGTAACGTGTTGAGGAGCTTCGGCTCGCGGAGTTCGAGTTCGGCGAGCATTTTGTCGAGCCGGCGCACCTCGCCCTGGCCCTGGTCGAGCAGGTCCTGGATCGTCGCCGGGTTCGTCCCCTGCGGCTGCTGATCGAGCGGCAGGACCTGACGTGGCAGCACGGCGACCGCGGCGGGCGCGTTGGTCGGAGCCGCGATCCCGGCGGGCTGCGGTACGGGGACCGGAGGGACGATCTCGAGCGTAGAGTCGCCGGTCAGCGGCGCCTGGATCAAGAAGCGCGCGGTGCGCGGGACGTCGACGTTGTTGTTGATCGCGAGGATCACCTCGACGGTGAAGTCCTCGGGGAGCAGGTTCGTCTGGTCGACGACACCGACCACGACGCCGCTCTCGTAGACGAGCGCGCCGCGGTGCAGGCCCGCCGCCGACTTGAAGTGGACGCCGATCTTGTAACGTCCCTGCGTCCCGTAGTTCTCCAGCACGATGAACACGCCGAAGAGTCCCAGCAGGGCGACGATGGTGAAGATGCCGACGATAGCTTGTCTGTTCATAACATCGTTGTCGTGCGAGACTCTCCCCTAGATGGGGATCGGCCCGACTTCGCTCCCTTGCAGAAACTGCTGCACGATCGGATTCGGCGACCGTCGAATCTCGTCGACGGTTCCGTACGCGACGATCGCTCCCTCGAAGAGCATCGCGATGTAGTCCGCCATCATATAGATGCTCTCGAGGTCGTGCGAGACGACGACGGCGGTGCCGTTGAGACGCTCGCGCAGCTTTACGATCGTGTCGGTCAGCACGTGGGTGATGATGGGGTCGAGTCCGGTGGTCGGTTCGTCGTAGAGTACGGCCTGGGGGTTCGTCACCACGGCGCGGGCGAAGCCGGCGCGCTTCACCATCCCGCCCGAGAGCTCCGAGGGGAAGCGGTCGAGCACGTGCGCGAGCCCGACCGAATCGAGCGTCTCGGTCACGAGCTTGAGGATCTCCTCGTCCCGCATCTTGGTGTGCTCGCGCAGCGGGAGCGCGACGTTCTCGCCGATCGTCAACGAGTCGAAGAGCGCCGAGAACTGGAACGCGAAGCCGATCGTGCCGCGCAGCTCGATCAGCTCGCGCTCGCGCATCTTGGTGATCTCCCGCCCCTTCACGAACACCCGCCCGCTGTCGGGCTTCTTCAGCCCGTTGAGCAAGCGCAGGATCGTCGACTTCCCGGCGCCCGAGAGCCCGATGATGCACGTGATCGCGCCCTCGACCACATCGAGCGTGAGGTTCTGCATGACGATCTTCGGACCGTAGCGGACGGAGACGTCGTCGAGGCGCGCCCAGAGTCCCATCAGCTGTGTCCGAACAAGATGTACGAGAGGGCGAAGTTGAAGATGAAGATCAAGATGATCGAGGTGACGACCGCGCCGGTCGTCGACTTGCCGACGCCGGCCGCGCCGCCGCGCGTCTGCAGGCCCTGGTAGGCGCCGATTATCGCGATGATGACCGCGAAGACGATCGATTTGAACAGGCCGCGCAGCACGTCTTCGAACGGCAGCGCCTGACGCGCCGACGTGATGAACGACTCGGTCGAGATATGGGCGTAGATGTTCGCCACCCACATCCCGCCCAGGATCGAGACGATCACCGCGAGTACCGTCAGCAGCGGCAGCATCACGACGAGCGCGACGAGCCGCGGAACGACCAGCATTCGGGTCGGCGAGAGCCCGAGCGAGAGGAGCGCCTCGATCTGCTCGGTGACGACCATCGAGCCCAGCTCGGCCGCAATCGCAGCGCCGGTCCGGCCCGCGACGACGACCGCGGAGAGCATCGGTCCGAGCTCGCGCGCGGCGGAGAAGGCGACCGCGCCGCCGACGAGGTTGCTGACGCCGTACGACGCGAACTGGGCGGCGCTCTCCAGCGAGATCACCATCCCGGTGAAGAGCGAGGTCAGGAGCACGATCGCCCAGGACTGGACGCCCAGCAGATACGCCTGGTCCAGCGTTTCGCGGACGCGGATCCGGAGCGCGACGATGAAGCGCAGCGAGTCCGTGAGGAGTTCGGCGACGCCTCCGGCGTAGGCGAAGGCGTTGATCGTGCCCCGCCCGACCTCGTCGAAGACCTTCATTCGGCGCGAAGTTCAGCGAGCGCGTCGAGGACGCCTTGCACCGCCTCCACGCGCTTGGCAACCACGCCGCGCTCCGCCGTCAGGTTGAACTGCACCTGGTAGAGCCGCTCGAGCTCGCGGTCGACGTGCCGCAGTTGGCCCCGCGCTTCGCGCTCGTACGGTTCGAAATAGCGGCGCACCGCGGCGAGATACGCGCCGGTCGTCGCATCATCGACGTCCCCCGCCGAGAGCGCGCGCTCGACGCGCTCCTGCGCGGCCCGCATCGCCTTGCCGGTGATGTGAAACGCGCCGACCGCCGCGGCGAGCGCCGCCAGGGGATCCGCCTCAGCCACGGGATACCGCGTCGAGCTGGTGGCCGAACAGCTCGCGGATCCCGCCTTCGGCGAGGCCGAGCAGCCCGTCCAGCTGCACCCGGGTGAACGGCTCCCGCTCGGCGGTGCCCTGCAGCTCGACGAACCCGCCGGCGTCGGTCATCGCGACGTTCATATCGACCTCGGCCGTGCTGTCCTCGGCATAGGGCAGATCGAGGACCTGCGCCCCACCGACGATCCCGACCGAGACGGCCGCGATCTGGCCGATCAAGGGCCACTTCTGCTGCTTCTCCGGATCGAAATGCTTGCGCAGCGCGAGCGCCAGCGCCACCCACGCGCCGGTGATCGACGCGGTCCGCGTCCCGCCGTCGGCGCCGATCACGTCGCAGTCGACCATCACCGTCCGCTCGCCGAGGCGGCCGAGGTCGACGACCGCGCGCAACGCGCGTCCGATCAGCCGCTGGATCTCGTGGGTGCGGCCGCCGAGCCGGCCCTTCACGGCCTCGCGAGCGTTGCGTTCCGGCGTCGCGCTCGGCAGCATCGCATACTCGGCCGTGATCCACCCCGTCCCGCGTCCGCGCATCCACGGCGGCACCCGATCCTCGATCGTGGCGGCGCAGATCACCCGCGTGTTCCCGAGCGAGATCAGCACGCTCCCGGTCGGAAACTGCAAATACCCGGGCTCGATCGAAACCGGCCGCAGCTGATCCGCCGCCCGCCCGTCTGGGCGCGTCGTCTGGTTCAACGGTCAGGAAACCGGGACGTCGATGAGTTCGACGGCGAGCGGTGCCGGCTCGGATGCGGGAACGCGATAGCCGCGCTCGCGGGCGATCTCGATCCAAACACGTATTCCCTCGCGAAGACTCACCTTCGCCTCCGCAAGCGTGTCTCCGGCGCCGAATGCGCCGGGAACTTCCGGAGCGTAGCCCCAAATCGTGCCGTCTTCTGCGCGCTCGTAAACCGCTCGATACGTCAGCATCACCACCCCGCCATTTTCGCGATTCTCGAGAAAACTCCGGGCGAGAGCGTCGCTTGTCCATGCTTGTGCCAAGGAACCACGATTACGCCCTGCCTGCTGGAATGAATGAATAGGCGATGACTCCCCGACCCTCTTTTTCGCTGCCAAACCCAGCCGTCAGATTCCAATCGTCTCTGGACGTCCCGGGCCGCCTTGGTCCGCACGCGAACAGCATCATGCCACCGATGGTGCGCACGGTTTCCGAGAAGTTGCTTTCGATCCTAACGATCGTCGGCCGTGAGGGGTTCGCCCGTTTCCGGATCGAGCCCCAACTCCTCGGCGCGATCGAGCCAGACCTCCGCCAGCGTTTCGTCTGCTGCGACACCTTCGCCGTACGTGTAGGCGACGCCCAGTTGATAAGCCGCTTCGCGGTCACCGCGAATCGCCGCGCGTAGGTACCACTCGAAGGCTGCACGTTCGTCGACCGGTACACCTTCGCCCTTGGCGTGCATGACCGCGAGGTCGTAGTGCGCCTCGGGGATATCTGCCCGTGCCGCCAGCTGTAGCAGACGTCTCGCTTCGGCAAAGTCGGGCTCGACAACGCGCCCCGGCGGCAGATACCACGAGGCAAGTGCGTAGGCGGCACGAGGGCTGCCCGCATCGATCGCCTGCCGCAAAATGCTCACCGCGCCGACGAAGTCGGGCGGCTCGGCGGTGCAGAGCGCGTGCGCTCATGTACCGCTGCTCCCCGTCGCCCGGTACCACGAAGTTACTCGACCGTGACGGTTTTGGCGAGGTTTCGAGGCTGGTCGACGTCTTTGCCTTCGATGTCGGCGATGTGGTAGGCGAGGAGCTGCAGCGGGATCACGTTGACGATCGGCGAGAGCAGCTCTTCGACGCGCGGCACCCACAGGACGTGGTCGGCGAGCGCGGCGGCTTCCTCGTCGCCGTAGTTCGCGACCAGGATGATCGGTGCTTCGCGCGCCTTGGACTCCTGGATGTTCGAGAGAATCTTCTCGCGCACGCGGCCCTCGGTGACGATGCCGACGACCGGGGTCTTCGGATCGAGCAGCGCGATCGGGCCGTGCTTCATCTCGCCGGCGGCGTAGCCCTCGGCGTGGATGTAGCTGATCTCCTTGAGCTTCAGCGCGCCTTCGAGCGCGGTCGGGAAGTTCACGTAGCGGCCGAGGAACAGCGCCGAACGCGCGCGGCGGATCTTGCGGGCGACCTTCTTCACGTCGTCGGAAGTGTTCAGCACGACGTCGACCGCGGCCGGCAGCAGCTTCGTCCCTTCGGCGATCTCGCGCAGCCGCTCGAGCGGCGCGGACTTCCGCACGCGGGCGAGGTAGAGCGCGAGCAGCACCACGGCGATCGCCTGCGAGACGTAGGTCTTGGTCGCCGCGACCGAGATCTCCGGACCGCCGCGCGTGTAGAGCGTCGCGTCGGCCATCCGGCTCAGGTGCGAGCCGACGACGTTCGAGATGCCGATGATCGGCGCGCCTTCTTCTTTCGCGATCTTCACCGCCTCGATCGTGTCGGCGGTCTCGCCCGACTGCGACATCGCGACCGTGAGCGTACGCGCGTCCATGTAGCGGTCGCCGTAGCGGAACTCGCTGGCGAGCTCCATCTCGACCGGGAGCTTGCACAGCGCGCGCAGCAGGTACATCCCGACCATCCCGGCGTGGTACGCGGTGCCGCAGCCGGTGATCGAGATCTTGGTCATCGCGCGCAGCACGATCTCGTCGATCTGCAGTTCGCTCGAGAGCTGGACGTCGTGGTTCCCGTCGATCCGCCCGGCCAGCGTCTCTTTGATGACGTTGGGCTGTTCGAAGATCTCCTTGAGCATGAAGTGCTTGAAGCCGGCCTTCTCGGCCGAGGTCGCGTCCCACGAGATCTGCTGCACCTCGCGTTCGATCGGCTGGCCGTCGAACCCGGTCAGCGTGTAGCCGTCGCTGCCCACGTCGACGACCTCACCCTCTTGCAGGATGACGATCTTTCTCGTGTACTGCAGCATCGCCGGGATATCCGAGGCGACGAACATCTCGTGATCGCCCAGCCCCACGATCAGCGGGGTGGCGCCGTTGCGCGCGAAGACCAGCCGCCCCGGGGCGTCCGACGAGATCACGCCGAGGGCGAACGCGCCGCGCACCTCCGCCAGCGTCTCGCGTACGGCCGCGACGATATCGCCGCTGTAGTGCGTCTCGATCAGGTGCGCCAGCACCTCGGTGTCGGTCTCCGAGGTGAAGGTGTGGCCGTCGGCGAGCAGCCGCGCGCGCAGCGATGCGTAATTCTCGATGATCCCGTTGTGCACGACCGCGAAGCGGCCCGAGCAATCCATGTGCGGGTGCGCGTTCGCGTCGGACGGGCGGCCGTGGGTCGCCCAGCGGGTGTGCCCGACCCCGGTCGTGCCGTGGAGGGACTCGCCGTTCAGCAGCCGGGCGGCCAAGTTCGCGAGCTTGCCCTCTGCCTTGGAGCCGACGAGCTTGCCGTCGGCGTCGATCACCGCGATCCCGGCCGAGTCGTAGCCGCGGTACTCCAGCCGCCGCAGCGAGTCCATGATGATCGGGACGCTGTCACGCGACCCGATGTAGCCCACGATGCCGCACATGGTCTAAAGGCTCCCAGTTTGCAACAGCCTCGTCATGGACTCACCATTCTACTGCGCTCGGTCCATCACCGCCGTGCCGACCGCCAGCACGAACATTGCGCTACTTGATGCCTTCCTTCGTGCGGTGGTAGGGGATCTTGCCGGAGCGCACTTCGTTGAACGCCGTCGAGACGGGCTTGTTGGGGTTCACGCGGTCGGTGAGCGGCGGCGCACCGTTGTTGAGTTGCTTGGCGCGCTTGGTCACGACGTTGACGAGGGAGAATTTTGAATCGACGTGCTTGAGCAAGCCGTCGAGGTCGCCGAATACGCTGTCGCTCATAATACTTAGCTGTCTTCCAATTCTTTTAGGCGGTTGTCGAGGTAGCGATGGATGCGGTACCGTTCGGCCCGCACGATCGCCTCGAGGTCGTCCACCGCTTGCTTTGGGCGGGCTTCCTCGTTGATCACGAGATAGTCGAACCGGCGAATGAAGGTGAACTCGTCGTGCGCGATCTCAAGTCGCGAAGCGATCTGCTCGTTCGTCTCGGTGCGGCGCGCCTCCAACCGCGACCGCAAGTGTGAGAACTTGTCGGGAACGATGAAGATCAGGACCGCGTCGGGCAATTGTTTTTTGATCGCGAGCGCGCCGTTCACTTCGGGCTTCAAGACGATGTCGTAACCGTCACGAAGTTTCTCCTCGATGAACGAACGAGGCATGCCGTATAAGTTTCCGTTGTACTCGCGCCACTCGATGAACGCGTGCTCCGCGATTCGCCGCCGAAATTCTTCGTGTTTCAGGAAGAAGTAATCGACGTTGTCGCGCTCGCCCGGACGTGGTGCCCGGGTCGTAGCCGAAACCGAGTACAAGAGACGCTCGTGACGGGCCTTGAGACCCTCCACCAACGTGTCTTTTCCCGCGCCCGACGGGCCCGACACGACGAACAGCAGACCGGGCCCGGTCAGAACGTCAACCTCCTCGACAACGGCTCAAACACGGACAAATACGAAAACGCCGGGAAAGCACCTGCCCCTCCCTCGATACCTCCGACAAGCTCAGGACGATATTGGTTACCGACTGGATCTTGATTCGCCGTGCCGCCGCCGAGCTGGAGCGCTCGCTGCTCCGCGGGCGCGTCACCGACGCCGGTCTGCTGGACGACGGGCGGGTCGGCGTGCGCTTCGCCCTTCGACAGGCTCAGGGTGACGTGCGCAAGGGCAGCCCAACGACCCTGGCGATCGACCCCTTCGGATCGCCGCCGGTCGTCACGCTCGAGGACGCGGAACTGGCCGTGGCCGTCGACCCCGGCTGGCTGCGGTCGGCGGGGACCACGCTGCGCGGAATGCGGCTGACCGCCGTCCGGGCGCGGCACGGCGACCGCGTGCTGGTGCTCGCTTTCGGAACGGCGTCGCGCTTCGGGGTCGAGAGCGAGTCGCGGCTCGTCCTCGAACTCGTCCCGCGCTACGGCAACGTCGTGCTGCTGCGCGACCGCGTCGTCGTCGCGGCCGCCAAGCAGTTCTCGCCGGCCGAGAACGAAGCGCGCTCGGTTCAGGTCGGCCTGCCGTACGAGCCACCGCCCCTCCCGCGCGCGACGCTCGACTTCGCCGC
>CALEOJ010000088.1 GCA_937910425.1 uncultured candidate division WPS-2 bacterium | reverse complement strand
GAGAAGGCGCTCGCGAGCATCTTCGCGAAGCGCTGGCGTCCACTGCTGCCGGTCGTCCCCTGCGCGGAGACGGACGGCGTCAGCCCGAGGGCGGTGTTGGTGACCGCGACGCCGCTCCACAGCAGCGAGGCGGCGGCGAGAGCGGGCAGCGAGATGATGGCGAGGCGACACAGCGATCTCATGGGACGAACTCCGTCGGGGGCGAGTGGCGAGAGGGGATACCGGGCGGACAAGGGTCTGCTCAGTATCGGGCGGTTCCCTGAGGAATCCCTCGGGAGGTTCCTCAATGAGGCGGCCGGCCAAGCAAGCGTGCGGTCTCTGTAGAAACCGGAAAGGGCCATGGCTATGGTGTGGCGCGTCCGCCTTGTTGCGCTCGCTCTCGTCGCAATCGTCATCCCGCCGGCGTTCATCGCCCGGATGGCGCCTGGTCTCGCAGCGCGCGCGGCGACCGTCGCCGCGGAGACGATCGCGCCGGCGGTGGACGTCGTCCGAGTCGACGGCATCATCGGGCCCGCGACTGCCCGCTACGTGCTGCGCGGTCTCGACGATGCGAAACGTCGCAACGCGCAAGCGCTCGTCGTCGAGCTCGACACGCCGGGCGGGTTGTTGAAGTCGATGGACGACATCACGAAGGCGATTCTCAACTCGCCGGTACCGGTCGTGGTGTACGTGTATCCGAGCGGCGGGCGCGCTGCGTCGGCCGGCGTTTTTGTCACTTACGCGGCCAACATCGCCGCGATGGCGCCCACGACGCACCTCGGGGCCGCGCACCCCGTCGCGCTCGGGGTCGGCGGCGGCAGTGCCGACAAGACCGAGATGACCAAGCTCACCAACGACACCGCCGCGCAGATTCGCGGATTCGCCGCGCAGCGCGGGCGCAACGCCGCCTGGGCCGAGCAGGCGGTGCGGCAGAGCGTCTCGATCACCGACGAGCAGGCGCTGCGCCTGCACGTCATCGACCTCATCGCGGCGAGCCCGCGCGAGCTCCTAGCAAAGATCGACGGCCGGAACGTTCGCACGGCCACGGGTGCTCGACGCCTCCAGACGCGCAATGCGAGCGTCGTCGAGATCCCGATGGACGCGACGGAGCAATTTCTGCTCCTGCTCGGCGACCCGAATGTCGGCTTCATCCTCATGACGATCGCGATCTACGGGATCATCTTCGAGTTGAGCAACCCCGGCTCGGTCTTCCCCGGCGTCATCGGCGGCCTCGCGCTCATTCTCGCCTTCGCCTCGTTCGCGGTGGTCACGGTGAACGTCGCCGGCTTGCTGCTGATCGGGTTCGCGTTGATCTTGTTCATCGCCGACATCAAGGTGCCCAGTCACGGCGTCCTCACCGCCGGCGGAATCGCATCGTTCGTCTGCGGCTCGCTGCTGCTCACCGGCGAGAACGCGCCGTTCATGCGCATCTCGCTCACCCTCATCATCACCGTCGCTGTACTGACCGCGGCCTTCTTCATCGTCGCGGTCGGCGCCGGGCTGCGCGCCCAAGCCCGCAAGGTCCAAACGGGCCGCGAAGGGTTGATCGACGCGCTGGGCGTCGCACGCAGCGAACTTGCGCCGAGCGGCAACGTGTTCGTTCAGGGCGAGCTGTGGAAAGCCGAGGCGCCGAACGGCGTCATCCCGGCAGGCACGCCCATTCGCGTGGTCGGAAGCACCGGACTACGCTTGACAGTGCGCGCTGCCGGGCAACCGGCTACGAAGGAGAAGACGGAATGAGCACGGCGATTCTGGTTCCGATCGTGGGCGTCATCGTGTTGCTGGCATTGCTCTCAGCGGCGGTGAAGGTACTGCGCGAGTATGAGCGAGGCGTGATCTTCCGTCTCGGCCGGCTGTTGCGCGCTAAGGGTCCCGGCGTCATCTTCCTGATTCCGATCGTCGATCGCATGATCCGGATCGACCTCCGCGTCGTTACGCTGGACGTCCCCCGCCAAGAGATGATGACGCGCGACAACGTTTCGGTGACGGTCGACGCCGTCATGTACTTCCGCGTCGTGAACCCGGAAGACGCGGTCGTGAAAGTCGAGCACTATTCCAAGGCAACGTTCTTGCTCGCCCAAACGACCCTGCGCAGCGTCATCGGACAGCACGAGTTCGACGAGCTGCTCAGCCAGCGCGACCGTATCAACCAACAGCTTCAGAGCGTGATGGACGAACACTCCGAGCCTTGGGGCGTCAAGATCACGCTGGTCGAAGTCCGCGACGTCGTGTTGCCGGAATCGATGAAGCGCGCGATGGCGAGGCAGGCCGAGGTCGAACGGGAGCGCCGCGCAAAGGTCATCAATGCCGAAGGCGAGTACCAAGCTGCGGCAAAATTGGTGCTCGCAGCCGAGATGATCTCGAAGCAGCCGGTGGCACTCCAGCTCCGCTTCCTCCAAGCGCTCACCGAGGTCGCGACGGAGCACAACTCGACGGTGGTCCTTCCGATCCCGATCGACCTCCTCACACCCTTCCTCCGCAGACCGGACGATGGCACAGGTGCACATTGAAGGGGCCGCTTGCCTGCTCAATCGAATGTGAAGCAGCTTGGCAGGCGTCCGCTTAGGAACTCGCGCCTCACGACAAAATCAGCGACCGATGGCATCTGCTGGACGGGACCTGTGAGCAATTACCTCGCGATCGCGACGGTCACCGCGACACTCGAGGCGGTCGTGCGTGACGCGATGCAAACGGTGCGGCCGAGCGCGGAGGTGACGAGCGCGCGTCCGGAGTCAGATCCCGCCTTCGTCGGAGCGCAGCTCTTCCTGTACCGCGTCGTGCCCAACGTCTCCGTGCGCAATGACAATCTCCCGACGCGCGACGCAGGCGGGCGCCTCGTGCAGCGCGCGCGTTATCCCGCCGACCTGGAATATCTGCTGAGCTTCTACGGCGGGCCGGATACCGAGTATGGGGCACAGCTCCTGATGGGCCGCGTCATCACCGCGCTCATCAGCGAGCCTGTTCTCTCGGCGGAACGCATCCGCGCGGCGATCAAGGGCAAAGAGCCAACGCTCGACGGCTCCGATCTCGACCGCACGCCCGACCGGATCCGTCTCTCCCCAATCACGCTCGACCCGGAGCAGCTCGTCCGGTTGTGGTCGGCAATCTATCAGGTTCCGTACGTGCTCTCGGTACCGTACGCGGCGACGGCGGTGTGGCTGGATTCAGAGGCAACGCCGCCAATCGCGATACCATAGCTGGAACGGACGACTGCGGATTGAAGGACGCCCGATGATGCTGATTCGCCGAATCGCTGCCGCCTTTGGAGCCGCGGCGTTGTTGCTTGCGTCGGCCCGCTTGCTTCCCGCAGACGCGCAGAGCGCGCCGCCGAGTGCGCAGCTTCGCACGCTTGCCAACGGGATGCGCGTCGTCGTCCTCGAGGACCACGCCGCGCCGGTCGTCCAGGTGCACACCTGGTACCGGTTCGGAGCGCTCGACGAGACGCCGGGAAAGACCGGACTCGCGCACGCGCTCGAGCACATGATGTTCCGCGGAACGCACGCGATCTCGAGCGCCGGCCTCGACGACATGAACTCGCGCCTCGGCGCCGACCTGAACGCGCAGACGCAGAACGAAGTGACGCACTATTACTTCGTCGTGCCCGCCGATCGCGTCGACACGCTCCTGCGCGTCGAGGCGGACCGCATGCGCAACCTCAAGCTCGACCCGAAGGACTGGTCGCTCGAGAAGGGCGCAGTCTTGCAAGAGTGGGCGCAGGACCACAGCAACCCGATCTTCTCGTTCATCTTCGGCGCGGTCGCCGAGAAGGTCTATCCGGGATCGCGGCTCGGTGAGACCGCGCTGGGCGCGAAAGCCGACGTCGAGAAGGCGACCGTCGCCGATCTGAAGCGCTACTACGACGCCTGGTACCGGCCCAACAACGCGACGCTCGTCGTGACCGGCGACGTCAAGGCCGCCGACGTGTTCGCCTCGGCACAGAAGTGGTTCGGCCCGATCCCCGCGCACCCGCTCCCCGCGCGCAAGCAGTACACAGCAACGGCGGCGACCGGCGCGACCGTCTCGGAGAAAGCGGAGTTCCCGTTCACCCTCGTCGACGAGGCGTACGCTGCGCCCGGCAACGCGCCGGCGACCGAGCACGACCAGGTCCGCAACGACATCGCCATCACGGCGATGTCGAATCCACGCGGTCCGTACCGCGCGGCGCTGGTCGAGAGCGGGCTCACGCTCGGGATGATTCCGCTCCCGCTCGAAGACCGGCGGGCATCGGTCGTCCACGTGCTGATCATCGTCGCACCCGGCCACACCGCCGACGAAGTGCGCGCCGTGTACGACAAGACGACCGCCGACATGCTCGCCAAGGGGATCAACCCGGAGTTCATCGACGCGGCGAAGCGCTCGACGATCTCGCAGCTCACCTACGCGCGTGACTCGATCGTCGGGCTCGGTGACGGCATCGGCGCCGCCTACGTGTTCCCGGGCGACACCGATCCGACGCGCTACCCGGCGATGATCGCCGCGATCACGCCCGATGAAGTCAACGCCGTCGCGCGCTCGATCTACGCCAAGCCCAGCATCGTCGGCATCCTCGAGCCGACGACGACCGATCCGACGAAGTTCAAACCGCCCTCGAACCTCGCGTCGTCGGTCACCGACAGCTTCGGCTCGCGCGTGCCGAACGGCCCGAACGTGCAGCCGGCGTGGCTCAAGGCGCAGCTCGCCAAGCCGCTCGCGCTGCACAGCGCGGTCGATCCCGTGGTGACGACGCTGCCCAACGGGCTCAAGCTGCTCGTGCAGCACGTCGGCTCGAACCCGACGGTGTTCGTGCGTGGCGTCGTGCGCACGTCGCCGATCTACGATCCCGCCGGCAAGGAAGGCTTGGGGGCGATCACGGCGTCGCTGATGACCTGGGGCAGCGCGAAGTACGACTACGCGGCGCAGCGCAAGCTCGCCGACGACCGCGCGGCGTCGCTCTCGTTCGGGACGTCGTTCTCCGCCCACGGCCGCGCCGAGGACTTCCCGACGCTGCTCGACGCGCTCGCCGACGACGTGCGCCACCCGCTCTTCCCGACCGACAAGTTTACGCTCGTGAAGCAGCAGCAGACGGCGGTCGCCTCGCGGCGCGCGCTGCAGCCCGACTACCGTGCGCAGCGCGCGTTCCGCGAGGCGCTCTTCCCCGCCGGCGATCCCGAGCTGCGCGAGGACTCGCCGGCGTCACTCGCCGCGATCACGCTCGACGACGTGAAGTCGTACCACGCGCAGTACGTCCGCCCGGACATGATGACGCTCGTCGTCGTCGGTGACGTCGACCCGGCCGCCGTCGCGCGCGAGGTCACGGCGCGCTTCGGCGACTGGACGGGGACCGGGCCGAAACCCGATCCCCACCTGCCCGCGATCCCGCTGCCGGAGCCGAAGCGCCAGAACGTCGAGACGCCCGCGCAGGACATCTCGGTCGAGCTCGGCGCGCCGGCGCTTGCGCGCGGCTCGCCGGACTACGACGCGCTGGTGCTGGCGAACGCGATCTACGGCGGCGGCGCGTTCGACGCGCGCCTTTTCCGCGAGGTTCGCGAGAAGCGCGGCCTGGTCTACTTCGCGTTCAGCGCGCTGCAGGCCGGACGCGACCGCGGGACCATCCGCATCTCGTTCCGCGCGGTGCCCTCGAAGGTCGATGCGGCCGACGCCGTCGTGCGCGCCGAGCTCAAGCGCATGCAGACCGAGCCGGTCACCGCCGACGAGCTGGCGAAGGCGAAGACGCGCGTCGTGGCGGCGGCGATCGACGCCGAGCAGGCGACGAGCGCGATCGCCGGCGATCTGATGCTGATCGGGGTTGACGACCTGACGCCGTCATACTACGCGACGCTCGCGCAGCGCTACGCGAAGATCACGCCGGCCGACGTGCAGCGCGCCGCGAAGACCTACTTCCACCCCGACAACCTCGTCGAAGTCCGTACGGGCCCGAAGAGTTAAGACTTCTCGGCGTACATGCTACGAGCTCGCCGATCGCGAATGTCGCACAAACCGAGGATTCGCTTCGTAGCCCGAAGAACGACGCACCTCGCCAAACCTACGGGGAGGAAACAATGGCAAAAGAAGAGCTCTTCGTCCTGTTGCCGCGCGAAGCACCGCGCGAACTCGAAGTTCAGTCTCTGCTACCTTCCGCGACGGACGTCATTCGAAAGAGCGTGCCGGGCACGGGCGAGACGTGGAAGGAACTCACGGCGCAGATCAGTTCGCTGCTCGCCAACTCTTCGTCAGTGGTCGCTGGCTATGAAATCACCGACGTTACAGTGAAGATCGGGTTCGACGCAAAGGGCAATTTAGGAGTCATAGCGGTCGGCGGGAACGCGAGCTTCGAGGTGAAGTTCCACAAGAAGACTTAGCCGGCGGCGCGCTGATGTTCGAGCGTTCCCGAGATCCTGAAATGCAGCGGGTGCCCTTCGATTGACTGCAAGAGGCCGCGGCGGGCAGCACGCTCATCGAGGTGAACCGTGACGTGGTACCCGCGGGCGTCTCGCGTGATTCCCACGCCAACAACGCCAGGCTGGGCAAGCAACCGCTCTGCCCATCGGCGCTTTAGCTCTCGGACCTCGCCTTCGGTCGGTGTCACCATCGTGCTTACTGAAATCTATCGGCGATCCTACCCGGTTGCAAGAGGGACGCCCACGTGCTTGAGGACCGTCTCGATAGGCGTCACCACGCTCGTTTCCGGCGATCCTCCGACAAGAACGCCGACGGCGAGGTTGGTGGCGGCTTCCGAGACCAGGGCCCCGGAGTCGCCGGACGCTGAAAATGCCTCGCCACGATATCCGACGACCGAGATTTGCCCGATGTACTTGATTCGGCGCACGGGCGACCAGCTGCGATCGACGAGAATGCCCTCGAAGTCGAGATCGTCGACGTATCCGAGCGTATAGCGGGACGAACGACCGAATTTGTGAACCGCCATCCGAGAGGCGGCGGAGCCGACCCCCCTCGGTCCGCCGATGAACATGACATCGGGGTCGACCGTTTCGCGAAGCTCCGCCAAGGCGATGTCCAACTCGTTTTCTCTGCCGACCTCGGCCTCGAAGAGGCGTTCCGTCGACGCGATGACCCTCCCAGATCCGTCCGCGGCGCCGGGGAAGTAGACCTCAGCGTGACCTTCGCGGCAACGCGAACGGAGAACGTGCGCGCACGTCATCAAGAGGTATGCGGGCTCTCCGAGAAGCGCGCCGATGGTCCCGGTGGGCACATCCGTCTCGCCGCATCCGCAAGGGCTGACCGAACAACCCGGTCGCGCTCGTTGGGAGGCGGACGTCGGGTCGGGAAAATCATCGTCGCTCCGAAGCGTATGCTGCAGAAGCCCTACCTCGACGACGTCCGTCAGAACACCGTGAGGGAGAACGTCGCGGAGAACATTGGCGAGCCATAGTTTCGAATGAATCTCGTCGAGACGGTACTTCTTCCTTACGTACAGCCTGATGCAAAGAATGCCCGTCGATTTTCCGCGCGTGAGTTTGTCACCGACGCCGACGGCGACGAGATTGTGCCGCGCGTCGGGTGTCTCGACATCGACGAACTCTGATTCGACCGGTAAGAACGCCGAAGAAACGCGGCGCTTTGCCGCGCGAATCTCCTCGAACTGGTCTTCCGGCTCCAGCGTCCAGACGCGTGAAGGCGGCAGATCCACAATCATTCTGATCCATCCCCCGGTATGGTTTCGGTGACCGCTTCACTATATCACAAGGCACGCGCGCATGGGTCAGCGGTCGATGGTTGCGAGTCCCGCCTCGTTGTTGCGGCTGCCGCTGACACGGTCCGCGATGCCGTCGAGGCGTTGCAGATCGTCTTCGTCGAGGCGCAGCGCGAGCGCGCCGGCGTTCTCGTCGACGCGGGCGGCCTTCGTCGTCCCCGGGATCGGGACCATGTGCTCACCGCGGCTGAGCACCCAGGCCAGCGCGACTTGCGCCGGAGTGGCGCCGTGCTTGACGGCTACGCTGCGCACGATCTCGACGATCGCGACGTTACGCGCGCCGTTCTCGCCGGTGAAGCGCGGTTGCGTGAGACGGAAGTCGTTCTCCGAGAGCGCCTCGGCATTCACCGTGCCGGTGAGAAAACCGCGACCGAGCGGGCTGTACGGCACGAAGCCGATGCCGAGCTCGAGGATCGCCGGGAGCACCTCGTCCTCGACGTCGCGGGACCACAGCGAGTACTCGCTCTGCACCGCTGCGATCGGATGCGTCGCGTGGGCGCGGCGGATCGTCGCCGCCGAGGCCTCGGAGAGGCCCAGGAACCGTACCTTGCCGGCGGCGACCGCTTCGGCCATCGCGCCGACGGTCTCTTCGATCGGCACCTTCGGATCGACGCGGTGCTGGTACCACAGGTCGATGTGGCCGACGCCAAGCCGCTTGAGCGAGCCCTCGAGGGCCCGCTTCGCGTTGGCGGGCGAGCCGTCGATGCCGTCGATGCGCTGACCGTCGGCCGTGAACGAGAAGCCGAACTTCGTCGCGAGCTGGACCTCGTCGCGGCGGCCGGCGATCGCGGCGCCGACGACTTCCTCGTTGCGAAGCGGCCCGTAGATCTCGGCGGTGTCGATCATCGTGATGCCGAGATCGAGCGCCCGGCGGATCGCTTGCGTCCCGGACTCCTCGGCCGGCGGCCCGTAGGCGAAAGAGATACCCATGCAGCCGAGGCCCAGCGCGGAGGTCTCCAGTTGGCCGAGGCGGCGTCGTGCGATCGTGCTGCTCATGACGGGATCGAGACCCGCGCATGGGTCGGTCGGGTTTCAACGCGAGGTGGCGCTAGCGGGAGCCCTCCACGACGGACGACGCGGCGGCTGTCCCGGACTTCAAGTGACCCACGGCGGAGTCTTCGCTCACCGAGATGACCTCGAGGCGTCCGATGGGCACGCGCGCTGAAATCATCTTGCCGGTGTCAGGATCCTTGATCAGGCGAACGCGAAAGACGTCGAACATCATTCCGACAGCGACGCCGCGTGCCGAGCCGACGTTGATTACGATCGACCCGCCGTCGTTCAGGATGACGCGGCCAGAGACTTTCGTCACTGTCGGGATCGTGGAGACGAGCTTATCGGGATCGATTTTGTCCAGTATCCGCGCGGCCTCATCGTTGATCAGGTGCCCCATGGTGGAGTTCACGAACTGTGAGTTCCCGTAGGCACCGCCCGCTCCGACACCGATTCCAGCGATGCCCCATGACGAGCCCTTTTTGGTCTGCTCATCGGCGAACGACTGCACGATCTCGCCGGTCACGGCGTCGATGACGCGAACCTGCACCTTGAGCGTGACGCGCTCCGAGCGGCCGCCGCTGAGAAGACCACCCGTCATCGCTCCGACGATTGCGCCGACGCCGCCGCTCTCGCCCGTCTTATCGAGCTGTAGCACGTTTCCGGTGATGAGATAGCGAGCTCCGAAGAGACGACCGCTCTCGACGGCCTTCGTCGAGGAAACTTCGCCGGTTTCGCTCAGCTTGTGTTCTTGCATGACTTGCTCGATGCTCTGGCGGTCGAGCACGCGGAACTTGCCCGAGTTCACGAGTTGATCGGTCAGCAGGTCTGCAAGGGCGACACCGGGCTGAAATTGCCCGTACCACGTCGCCGTGAGACCCTTTGTGTTGAAATCGAGGACGGCGATCTTGGGGCCGTCAGCGGCCGAGGCATATCCCGCGGTGCTCCAAAGCAGCGCCAGAGAGACGCAGAGAACGCGCGAAGACATAGACAGCACCCTCATTCGCATTACGTCGTTTGGAAGTTCAGGGGCGTTGTGTAGTACGGTGAACAGTTATTGGGGTTGGTATCAAGGCACGAAGCGACGTTCCATTGGTACCGGTGCCCAGCCGACAAAGTGATCGTGTATGCCGTCCCCGTCGTGACGGTGGAGACAGTAAACATGTTGGTACCCCACACACCGAGAAGGCGCGAGGTTACGTGTCCGGGCGCTCGGCTCCTTCGAGTACCGACCCCGGCAACCTACCTACAGGCGAACACCGAAGTCACGACCATCCCCGCGCAGGGTCGGGGCACGTACGAACCGCAGCCGGCGCCTTGGAGGCAATCAAAGGCCGCGGCGGATGATGATGCCGTCGCGGTCGGGGATGCGGATCGCTTCGCCCGCGCGAGTGAGGTCTTCCATGGCGGCGTGGACTTCTTCGCGGGTGGCGCAGACGGTCGCGCCGGCGTGGGTCAGCGCCGTTTCGACGATAAGCATGGCGGCGTCGAGCGTGAGGACCGGGGCGTCAGACGGGGCGACGTGGCCGACGATGGTGGACTGGGCGGCGTAGCCTTCGCGCCGGAGAATTTGGCGCACGATTGCCGCGCGCTTCTCCTCGCCGTGGGTGCGGCTCCATTCGAGCTCGCCGAGGCGGTCGTAGACGAAACCGGGCGCGAAGAGGGCGCGGCATTCGTAGGTGTCGACGTCGATGCGCAGCGCGGTGATGACGTCGTCGACGGTCCAGACCGAGATCGCGTGCGTTTGGATCTCTTGCGAGAACGATTCGCCGGCGTGGAAGTCGGGGCCGACCAGGACCGCGAAGTCGGCGTTGCTCGACGTGCGGAACTTGGCGGCTTCTTCGGGGCGCGGTTGCGAGACGAACTTGACGTTGGGCGCGCTCTTGCATTCGAGGATGGCGCGATAGGCGAGCGGGCCGAGCGGTGCGTCGATGATGCCGTCGGGGGCGTACATGCCGCCGACGTGCTGTGTCACGAAGCCCATGAGGGCGAACGCGTCGCAGACGGCCTGCTCGAACGCCGTCGCATCGTCTCCGCCGCCGGTGGTGCGCAGTCGCGTGGCGATCGCGTCGAGCGTGGCGGCGTCGATGTAGCGCGGGTGGGGCGGGAGCGTGATGTCCGGCCAGTCGTCGACGGGGCGATTGATGCGGAACTTGCGCGTCACCGGGTCTTCGACGACTGCCGGTTTGTGGCCGCCGGCGACTTCTTGGTGGATGTGGAGCAGCAGGTTCTCGTAGACCGAGCGTTTCGTCGTCGCGGCTGTGAAGAGCCCGCGGGCGATGCCTTCGTCGAGGATCGTCTGCGCGTCGCGCGGCTTGCCGTCGCCGAGCATCGCGATGATCTGCGCGCGGAAGGATTTCGGGTTCGCGTGCGGCCGTCCGGCGGCCCGGCCGGCGGGCCGGCGCGCGTGGTCGGGTTCGATCGAGGGTCGCATCGCTAGTGCGGGCCGTCGCCGAAGGATTGGTCGATGAGCATCGACGTGGCCGTGCCGAAGATGTCGCCACGCGCGAGACGCTCGGCGCTATTGGCCGCGGTGTAGAAGCCGTTGGCGACGGTGTTGAGCTCGCCCCATTCGATCGGCGTCACCATACCGAGATTCGGGCTGGCGATCAGCGCGTACGGCAGGGAACTGTAGCGGCCGACGGCGTTCGAACCGACGTTGACATGCACGCGCTGCGTCTGCTGGTCGTGCGGATCGGTCGTGAGCAGGTTCTCGTTGCGGGAGACGGCGGTCTCGGCGACCTCGTGCAGCCATGCGCGAACCTTGGCGTAGTCGGGCTCGTCGTTAAACGGAATGAAGAGCGCGCCGCCGGCAAAGCCGTCGAGGACCGGGATCGCTTCGATCCCGCTGTCGCTCAGGACGCCGCGCACCGCGAGCATCGCCTGGCCGACCTCCTCGTGCGTCGCGCCGCCGCGCGGGCTCAGGATGACGCGCCCGAAGCCGACGCGCTCCGGATTGCGCACGGACGGCGTCCACGAGCAGAAGTCGACGGCATCGCGGTCCTCTATGTACCAGCGGATCGCGTTCTCGTCGAGCGCCGGGTAGCGGCGATGCTCGTGCGCTTCGCTCAGCTTGACCGTCGTCACGTACGGCGGCGGCGGGGAGTGGACCGGGGCCTCGTAGCGCGCGTCCTGGTCGAGTCCCTTCGGATAGGCGACCGGCGTGACGGGGACGAGCGGGAAGTTCGCGACCATGAACGCCATCGCGCGCTCGTAGTGCGTAAAGACAGCGGCCCGAACGGACCCCGAAAGGACGTGCTGTTGTTCCATAACGGCCTCCACACCCGGAGAGGGATGGCAGACAAGCGTCTTCAAACGCTCGTGAGTGAGTGGGCGCTCCTTTGCTGGGCGGCCCTCGGGTTCCTCGGGCGCCTGCATCGGTTCGCTACAGATTCGGTATGGGCAGAGGGTTAGCGGGGTTTGACTAGAGCGGATGCCGCGGCCGGTAGCGGTCGCGTAGGACGCTGTCGAGTGACGAATGGTGCTCGATCCAAGCTGAACAGGTCGGATCGATCCAGCCACAGGCCTCGACGATGTTTCTTAGGTCCTCGTGCAGCGACCGGTTGAGCAGCGGTTCAAAGTGCATCACCCGATTTCGCAAGTTCCGTATGCTTCTGAACCTCGCGGAGATGACGCTTCGCGGCACTCTTCGCCGGACGTTCCGATGAGGAAAGGCTCGATAGAGGCCCTTCGCCCAGAACAGCGGTTCCATGTCGGCGTTCAAGAGCTTCGTCCAAAACCCGAAGTCCATCGCGCCGACGATGTCGTCGGTAGTCGGTACACCGCGTGCATTCGTGGCGTTTGCGCCAGCAGCCACTCGAAGACGCGCCTCGATCTTCTTCTTTGCGTCGCTTATTGCGGGTCGAATGTCGGTCGGCTTGCTCGAACCCCGATACGGATATGGCGCATTGCGTGGAATCGCTTCTGCGACGGTCGCCGCCGCGGTAGCGAAGCCGGGATCGTCGTGCCACGATGACACAAAGATCGACTTCAATTCGCGATGGAGTGCATTTCGCAGCGCCACGTCGAGAATTGAGAGCGGACCGTACAAGGCTGCGGATGCGCGCACGTTCCAAACGTAGAGGTCGATAGCACTCTGGAGGTCGCCGGCCTCCGCAAGGTACGACGCGAGCCGCGGCGGCGATATGGCACCCGCGAGCGTTTGTAACGAGGGCGCATCATAGAAGGGGCTTGCCACAACGTTCACGCCTGCGGTATACTGCCTATGCATCCCCCGGGCGTAACCTCTACATGGCTTGCCATGAAAGTCCCCGGGGCCCAGTTTCGGAGAGGGCGCGAATCAGCGCCCTCTCTCTTTTTATTCACGTCTCGCCGCGTTCGGTCGGCCTTGTCGCTAAGATCTCTCATAATCTGTATTGAAATACGCGCGGAGCGCAGAGTTCAATACCTAACTCATGCCGCGATTGCGGAGGGCCGACTTCGGTATTGCGCGGACGCGGCAATTCGTTGTATGACGCAATCGGCGTGGCACGGACTCAGCGCGCGGCGCAGAATGCTTCCTCCGAGCAGAGTACCGCGGTACATATGCCATCCCGGAATGACGCGCGACCTGTCCTATCAGCCGAAGCTGCGCGGAGACGGTGGCGGGTCAACGCTGGTCGAGAGGACAAGGCTCGATCCTGTTCGCGCGGCACGGATCGACGCGTTGGTCGCTGCTGCGTCGCAAGAGGCGACACTCGACCACATTGAGAAAATCTTCGGGCTGAACGAACGGGAGCTCGCGTCGGTCTTCAACGTAACGCCGCCGACGATGTCACGGTGGCGGAGAACCGGGGTACCGATCGCGCGGGCCGCGGAAATCGATCGCGTCCACAAGCTCGCGCGTTACTGCGCCCGGCTGTTCCGTCCGAGCAGGGTTCCGCAGATCGTACGCGAGCCGGGTTACGGACTCGCGAATAAGAGCGTGCTGCAGGTGATTCGCGAGAGCGGCGTCGAGCCGATTTACGCATACCTTGAGCAATTGCTCTCTTATGCGCCACGTTGAACCACGTGACGTGCCCCGGGCGGATATTACGGAAGGAGCCGGTCGGCGGCGGGCAAGCCGTATAGCTCGGTCCAATACCACGGGCCCTCAGTCCGAACAGGAGTGACCCATGGGCGACGGTATCGATCGGGAGCGGCTGCTCACGTTTCTCGGCTTCGGGAACCCGACGGCCGAGGCGGTTTTCATCGGCATGGAAGAGGGACTCACGCTGCCGCCGCCGCTCGAAGAGCAGTTGGTGAGCCGGTCGGGATTCGAGCCGCTGATGGATCTTGGCGAATCGGCGAAGGCGCATCCCGAGAGGTTCTTGTCCGGCGATCGGCCGCCGATCCAGTCGACCTGGAATCCGATCATCCGGATTCTGCTCGCACTCGAGGGCGTTCGCTCGGCCTCGACGGATGAGGTCCGCGCGTATCAACGCGATCGTCTCGGGCGCACGGGCGAGCGCGGTGCGCTGATCGAGTTGCTGCCGCTGCCGGCGCCCGGCATCGCCCACTGGCCGTACGCCGAGATCTTTCCCGCCTATCCCACGCGCGAGCGGTACCTCACCGAGCAGAAACCGAAGCGCATCAAGCTGCTTCGCGGGCACCTCGCGTACGGGCCCCGCATCGTCGTCGCCTACGGCTCGCAGTACTGGGACGACTACAAGCAGTTGTTCCCGAACCATCGAGCCTGGCGGCGGTCGGGTCCGTTCGAGGTTGCCGACGACGGCAGGACCAGAGTCATCCTCACGCCGCACCTGACCGCTCGTCAGATGAACGGCCAGCGCGGCGCCTTGATCGACCTGGCTCTGGGCAACGCTGTGCCGTGACGGTCGCTGAGCAGGGCCGCATGCGACTGCTTTGCATCCGGTGCAGCCCGCGGAGTGCAGTTGCGCCGCCGCTGCGATCGCCGGAGCGCGCCTACGGCGGTGTCGCGATCGCGTAGGTTCGAAAGTGAATCCCGTACTCTTCTTCGATCGCATATTCCAGCGCGACGATGCGTTGCGTGATCTCGTGCATGTCGGGGCCCGGGACGTCGGCATAGAAATCGTAGCCGTCGCGACCGCCCTGCAGGGTCTTGAGATCGACGAGCGCGGAGAGGCGCGCGATATAGGCCGCCTCAGCGTCTTTGACACCCTCGTAAGCGGCCTCCAGCTCGTCTGCCAGCTCGAGTCGTGCCCATCTAACCGTCATAGCAGCGCATCCAAATCCTGAACCACCATGTTCGCCCAGTCGAGGCGTTCAACCGCCCGGCCTTCCGAATACGGCTCTAGTAATCTTGTTGGACCGTAGTCAGCATCCTTGCGATCCCGCTGCAGCCGAGACACGTATTGTCCTGCGTCAGCTGCGGAGAGATTTCCGGAACCGATCCCCGGCGTAGAACCCGGCGACACGCTTCCAATCTTATTCCCGGTATACAACGCCTTCACGACGTCCGGAATTGCGTTGTGAGTGAACGCGTCGGACTCAATCTCCCGACCTTGTCGAATGTGGAGGATCGTCACGCCGTACTTCGCTGCGGCATATGCGGCTGTCGTGTGAACGATATAGTACGCGCGCGCGATAGCCTGGAGGAACGAACCGCCCGCCCGGAGTTCGGAGACCGCTTTTTCCAGCCGAATCCGCTGGCGGTGGTACTCTTCGAAAGTCAGCGCCACAAATCTCACGGGCACGGCGTTTCGCCATCATGGTAGTCCGCAGCGATGGGCAATCGAGACATTTGCGACATTTAAGCCCGCATTCACCAGATGAATTTGCGAAATCGCTCGGTTACGTCCTCAAGCCAAACACAAAAAAAGACCCCCGACGTTTGGCGGGAGTCTCGTTCGGTTAGCGCTTCGAGGCATGGATGCGGAGTCTACTTTTTCCCATCAAAAAACATGTGCACACGCGCTACGACAGGCCCTCGGCGAACGGCAGCGTGCGCACGCGCGCTCCGGTGAGGCGGAACACCGCATTGGCCATAGCGGGCGCGATCACCGGCATCCCGAGCTCGCCGACGCCGGACGGCGGACGGCTGGTCGAGGCGAGGAGCACCTCGACCGACGGCGCCGTTCCGATCCGCGGCATGCCGTAGTCGGCGAAGGTGGTCTGGTCGACGCGTCCGCGCGTGAGCGTGATGTTGCCCGTGTTCGCGATCCCCATCCCGTAGGAGATCCCGCTCTCAATCTGCAGCGTCACGAGCTCGGGGTTGACGACGAGCCCGCAGTCGATGGCGGCGACGGCGCGGCGCACGAGGACTTCCCGGCCGCGCACCTCGCAGTCGACGACGAGCGCGATCGCGCTCTCACCCCACGTGCACGTCGCGAGCCCTTGCGCGGTCCCCGCGAGCGGCTTCCCCCAGGCGCGCGAGGCGACGCGCTGCAGGACGCTGCGGGCCCGGTCGTCGGTGAGGTGATCGAGCCGGAAGTCGACCGGATCGCGGCCGGCCGCGTGCGCCAGCTCGTCGACGAACGTCTCGACGACGTAGGCGTTCCAGTTCGTTCCGGGCGCGCGCAGCGCGCCGGTCGGGACGCCGTGGCGATGCTCGGCGAAGAGGACGCGCGTCGCGCCGAGCGCGTAGGACGCGGGCGCGGCGTAGAGCGCGGCGAGGCGCGGCGACGCCTGGGCAACGCGGTGCTCCCACGACGTGATCCGCGTCCCGTCGAGGGTCGCGCGGAGGACGTTGACGCTCATCGGGCGGTAGAAGTCGTGCCGGAAGTCGTCCTCCCGGCTCGAGAGCACCTGGACCGGCTTTCCGCTCGCCTTCGCGACCGCGACCGCGTCCTCGACGTAGTCGACCTGCAGCCGGCGGCCGAAGCCTCCGCCGAGGAAGGTAGTGTGGAGGACGACGCGCTCCGGAGCGACGCCGGCGACCCGCGCCGCCGCGTCGCGACACGCGAGCGCGTTCTGCGTCGGCGCCCAGACTTCGACGGTCCCGTCGCGGACGACGGCCGTCGCGTTCATCGGCTCCATCGTCGTGTGCGCGACGAACGGCCCGCGATAGACCGCCTCGAACACCTTCCCGCTAGCAGCGCCGCCGCCGCGCTCGAGCGCGGCGGACGTCGCGCCGCGCGCGAGCCGCTCGGCCTCGGCGAAGAGGTCGCCGGACGACGCGACGACGCCATCCTCGAACGTCACG
>CALEOJ010000087.1 GCA_937910425.1 uncultured candidate division WPS-2 bacterium | reverse complement strand
AGCTCCGCGCGCGCGGCGCCGCCGCGAACGCGGTACGCGACCCGCTCGACGACCCGATCGCGGGTCCGGCGCTCACACGCTGCACGACGTGATCGTCGCGCTCGACACGCAGCTCGCCGTCGGCACCGCGACCGGGATCGGCGTCTACGAGCGCGATCTGGCCGTTGCCCTGCGCGCAAGCGGCGTCGACGTCCGCGAGTTGCATGCGCCGCGGCTCGATCCGTGGCGCTTCGACCGCCGGCTGCTGTGGGATCAAGTGCTGCTCCCGCTGCAGGCCGCGCGCAGCGGCGCAACGGTGCTGCACGCCGCGTCCGGAACGATGCCGTTCGTGCGCACGCTGCCGACGGTCGTCACCGTGCACGACCTGGCCTGGCTGCGAGTCCAAGCCCACACCCGCGCCTACGCGCGCACGTACTTCGGCGCGCTGCAGTCCCGCGCGTACCGCACCGCCGCGGCGATCGTGTGCGACTCCCACTTCAGCGCACGCGAATACAACGAACTCATCGACCCGGCCGCGCACGTCGACGTCGTCTACCCCGGCGTCGACCCGCGCTTCGCGAGCATCGTACGCCACCCGGACGAGCAGCCGTTCGCGCTCGTCACCGGCACCGTCGAAGCCCGCAAGAATCTCCACGTGCTCGTCGAGGCGCTGCCCGCGATACCATCGCTCCGCGTGGTCTCCGTCGGCCCGTTCACACCCTACGCCGACGACGTGCGCGCCCGAGCCGTCGAACTCGGCGTCGCTGACCGCATCGAGCTGCGCGGCTACGTCGCGCGCGAGGAGCTCGACGATCTGTACGCGCGCGCAACCTGCGCTCTGATCCCATCGCGCTACGAAGGCTTCGGCTACGCCCTCGCCGAGGCACTCTGCGCCGGCCTCCCCGCGCTCGCCGCAAACTCCTCGTCGCTGATCGAGGTTGCCGACGGCGAGGTACCGCTCGTCGACCCCGACGATGCCGCGGCCTGGGTCCATGAGATTACCGTGCTGCTCGCCGATCGCGACGCCGCGCAGCGGCGAGCAGACGCGATACGCGCCGCCGTCGCGCGATTCGCTTGGTCGACTGCAGCGGCTTCGATGATCGCGATCTACGAGCGCGTCATCGCCCGCCACGATCCCCGCCCTTCGACAAGCTCAGGATGACAACGGTGGTTGCCGCGCCGCGATTTACTGCTACAACGATGGGTGCCGCAGCGCGGTTTGCTACTGCTGACAACGGCTGGTGCCGCGGCACGATATCATTGCTCAGAAGAGAACGAGACAGACATGCGAACATCGTGCCTTCAACCACCAACCGTTCAGTAAATCGGCGACCCCGGAGCCCCGGGCGCGACCGAGCCGTCATCTTGCGCGAACGTGAGCCGCAACGGATACGAGGACCCGCCCTCGGGCATGGTGACGATCTTGATGCGGCGGAAGGTGCCCGCGTTGATGCGCTCTTGCCAGATCTTGTAGCGTGAGAATGCTGCGAGGGCGTGTGCCTGCACGACGACTCCGTCGATGATGAAGGTGCCGGTGGCGCGGCCGCCGCGCGGGTTCGCGTAGAGCGCGATCGAACGCGGACCGCGGGTCATGTTGACGATGACGACGCTCATCGACTGCTCGACGCCGTAGTCGCCGCTGAGTGCTTCACCTTGGCGGAGGTTCGGGAGCGGGAGCTGACCGATCGCGATGTCGAGGTCCTCGCCGTCGACGTCGTAGGTGCGGTCGAAGAAGAAGGTCGGCACGGGATAGACCCCGCGCGCGTGCGGTGCGCCTCCGGCCAGCAGCGTCGTCGTGTCGATCGACTGGTCGGTCGGGGCGAGCGCGTCCTGTGCGACGAGTGCGAGATCGATCGGGTCACCGCTGACCAGGCGCAGCTGCAGGATCGCGCTGACGATGCTCTGCGGGATCAGCGGATGGTCGACGAGATTCACCGTCGCACCCGGCGCGATGGTCAGCACGCGACCCTCGTTGCGCGCCTCGCGCACCAGGAAACGTTTGGTCGAGAGGTGGCCGACCTCCATCTCGTTGGCACCCGGACCGGCGCTGCCGTCGATCATCTGCACCGTCGCCGGTGCGTTCGACGCGTTGCGTGCTTTGAGCAGGATCCGGCGCGCCGGCTCGGTCGGCGCGTTGTAGTGGTAGTACAGGAACCGCTGCGCCTGCGTGCGGTCGAGGCGGCTGGTGAAGAGCACGCCGTTCGCGGTCAGCCGCTCCGGGTAGTCGCTGACGAGGAGGCGCGCCGGCTGGATCGGGGGGAGTGCGGTGTTCTCGACGATCACGTGCGTCGTGCCGTTGACCGGCAGGTAGCCGTTGCCGGCGATCTGCGCGATGACGTCGACCTCGAGACGGTTGTCGATCTTCAGATCGCCGTGGATCGGGACGGTCTCCGGTGCGACGTTGACCGAGGCGCCGGGGCGCAGCGTCGCGGCGCGCTCGACCGCGGCCGCGACCGCCTCGCGCAGATAGTCGGACGAGGTCGGGTTGCCGGTGACGCGGACCGTCGTCTCGTCGGCGAGCGTCCCGGCGGCATAGGCGACGCGCACCGGCACGTCCCGCGTGACTCCGCGGGAATCGGCGACGGTGATGGTCGTCGTGCCGACCTTCACGCCGCTCACGTAGACGACGCGCTGGGCCTGATCGACGACGACGGTGGCGACGGCGGGGTCGGCCACGGTCGCCGAGACCGTCCCGAGCGCGCTGTTGACGCGCGCTGCGACCGTCTTGCCGGGCTCGACGTTCACCTGCGGCGGCTCGACCACGATCGGAGGCTGCGTCGGCGTCGCCTGCGGCGACGGGGTTTCGCCCGGGGACGGCGGGGCGCTCGGTGTCGCCGGCGCGCTCGGGGACTCGGTCGCGGGTGCGAGGGGCGCGCTCGTTCCGCCCGGCGCCGGGGTCACGACGTTTCCGGGCGGGTTGACCGGGCCCGCCGACGGCGCGGGAACGGGGGGATTCACTTGCGCCGCCGCGGCGAGCGCGATGGCGCATACGAACGCGAGGCTAGAGAACGGCGCGAGGACGCGTCGCAAGCGACTCCTTATCGGGACGTGGACTACGCGATTTTCTGGGCAGCGGGCTCCCGCGAGACGGCCGATGCCAGGAGCGTCTTGTAGCCGACGTTCGGGAACAGCACCGTGACGAGGTCCTTCTCGGCGCGCTCGACCGTGCCTTGTCCGAATTTGGCGTGGTAGACCACGTCGGCGATGCGGTAGCCCGAGGAGGCGAGCACGCGGTGGCCTTGCAGGCAGTTGTCGCACGCGCCGCAGGTCTCGGCGTCGTAGTCCTCACCGAAGTAGTTCAAGATGAAGCGGCGCCGGCAGCCGGTCGTCTCGGCGTACTGCAGCATCATCGCGAGCTTCGACTGGTCGTACTTCTTCTTGGTCTCGTAGTTCGCGAGGTTGAGCACCATCTCGCGCTGCTCGCGCGCGGCTTCGGTCAGCACGTACTTCCCGCGCATCGAGTTCTCGATGAATCCGCCCTTTTTGAGCAGGGCGATGATCACTTTGAGCTTGGTGAGCGGAAGCTGCGTGATCTTGCGCAGGTCGGTCAGGCTCACGCCGCCCTCCTGGGCGCCGAAGATCTCGAGTGTCCCGAAGACCTTCTGCACTTCCTCGACGTCGGGATACTTGCCGGTCAGGAAGTAGTTCTGCACGCGCGTATCGCTCATGCGGTAGATCAGCACGCACTTCGAGAGATCGCCGTCGCGGCCGGCGCGACCGGCTTCTTGCGTGTAGGCTTCGACCGAACCCGGCAGATCGTAGTGCACCACGAAGCGGATGTTCGACTTGTCGATCCCCAGGCCGAACGCGTTGGTCGCGACGACGGCCCGAATCGCTTCCTGCATGAACAGCTCGTGCACCGCGGTGCGGTCGTGCTTCTGCAGCTTCGAGTGGTAGACGGCGGCCGGCAGGCCCAGCTCGTCCTGCAGATACTTCTGCACCTCGAGCGCGTTCTTGATCGTCGCGGTGTAGACGATCCCGGTCTGCTCGAGTTCGCCCTTCTCGAACAGCTCCTTGAGCATCTTCAGCTTGCCGGCCTCGCTCTCGGCGCGGCGCACGACGTAGCGCAGGTTGGGGCGGTCGAATCCCTTGACGATCGGCTTGACGTGCGGGATCCCGAGTTGGATCAGGATGTCCTCGCGCACCGCGGGAGTCGCCGTCGCGGTGAGCGCGAGGACCGTCGGATTGCGCAGCTGGCGGATCACCTTGCCGAGATTGAGGTACGCGGGGCGGAAGTCGTGCCCCCACTGCGAGATGCAATGCGCTTCGTCGACGACGAACAGCGGGATCGTGAGCGCCTGAAGGATTCCGACGAAGGCGTCGTCCTCGAGCTTTTCGGGGGTGACGAAGACGATCTTGAGCTGCCCCGACGCGATGCGCGCCATCGCCGCGAACTCCTGGTCCTCGGAGAGCGTCGAGTTCAGTGCCGCCGTCGCGGTGACGCCTCGCTCGGAGAGCATGTCAAGCTGGTCCTTCATCAAGGCGATCAGCGGCGAGACGACGATCGTCGTCCCTTCCAGCAGCAGCGCCGGGAGCTGATAGCAGAGTGACTTGCCCGCCCCGGTCGCCAGAATCGCGAGCGTGTCCTCGCCGTCCATGACGCGGTCGATCACTTCTTCCTGGCCCGGGTTGAACTGGTCGTAGCCGAACTTTTCGCGCAACGCCCCGCGCAGATCCAGTATGGTCTCCATCGTTCCTCTCCGGCTGCTGTCCGACCGCGGATGACAGGCAACGCCTCGCTTGGAAAGCGGGCGTTGCGACCGTGGTAAGCCGGTGCCTTCCGGGTACCCTCGCCGGTCCTTCTTAAAACGCCGCCAACCGGTAAGCGGTTTCTCGCCGCCCGCCGGCGGCGGCCGGGACCATCTCCCGACCGCCCTTCGACCGCCCTTCGACAGGCTCAGGATGACGGGGGAACCGAATCTCATGGGGTGTCGCTCTACCGAACCTGGCGGCCACGGACGTTCGCCGACTTGGTCGGTCAGGACGCGGTGGTCAAGACGCTGACGACGGCCCTCCAGACGGGACGTCTCGCGCACGCGTACCTGTTCTCCGGACCGCGCGGCTCGGGCAAGACGTCGGCCGCGAAGATCCTCGCGCGCTGTATCGAGTGCGTGAACGGTCCCACCGCGACCCCCGACAACACGTGCGAGAACTGCGTCGCGATCCTCGAAGGCACGGCGCTCGACGTGCTCGAGATCGACGCGGCCTCGAACCGCGGCATCGATGAGATCCGCGCGCTGCGCGACGCGGTCAAGTTCGCCCCGTCGTCGATGCGCAAGAAAGTGTACATCATCGACGAGGCGCACATGCTCACCAAAGAGGGCGCCAACGCGTTCCTCAAGACGCTCGAGGAGCCGCCGGAATGGGCGGTGTTCGTGTTGGCAACGACCGCGCCGGAATCGCTTCCGCCGACGATCCTCTCGCGCTGTCAGCGCTACGCGTTCCGCCGCATCGCGATCCCGGTGATGATCGTGCGGATGCGCGAGATCGCCGGCGCCGAGGGGATCACGATCGACGACGGCGCGCTCGGCGCGATCGCGTACCGCGCCGACGGCGGCTTGCGCGATGCGCTGACGATGCTCGAGCAGGTCGCCGCGTTCGCCTCCGGTCCGGTCGATGCGGCGACGGTCGACGCGGCGTTCGGGCAGACGGGGCGCGCCTTTGCGCGCGCGCTGCGCGACGCGACGCTCGACGGCGACGCGCCGGCCGCGCTGCGCATCATCGACGAAGGCTCGGATGCCGGCGCCGACATGACTGGCCTGATCCGCAGCACGATCGCCGAGTTCCGCCACCTGCTCGTCGCGCGCGTGAACCCCGAGCTGCTCTCGCGCGATCTCGCCAGATCGGAAGAGCACACGTCTGAACTCCAGTCACGCCAATATCTC
>CALEOJ010000086.1 GCA_937910425.1 uncultured candidate division WPS-2 bacterium | reverse complement strand
CGAGATATTGGCGTGACTGGAGTTCAGACGTGTGCTCTTCCGATCTAGATCGGCTCGCGTGACGACGCCTTCGGGCCCGGTGCCCGCGACCGTCGCGAGGTCGATCCCGAGCTGCCGGGCATACGCGCGCACCGCCGGCGAAGCATGCACGCCCGGGTTCACGTGCCGGCCGTCATGAGGGGTGGGCAGCACCATTGCGGCCGCGCGCGGCGCCGGCGCCGCGGGCGTGGGCGGCGCTTGCGGCAGGACGCCCATCACCGTCCCCGTGTCGACGTGCGGACCTTCCTCGAAGTCCACCAAGCCCACGCCGACCTTGACGCGATCGCCGGCCTTCGCAAGCAGGTGCGCGATCCGACCCGCGTGCGGTGATGGGACGTCGACGATCGCCTTGTCGGTCTCGACCGAGACGAGGGGCTGATCCTCGGTGACGTGATCGCCTTCGGCGACGTGCCAGTCGACGATCTCCGCGTCTTGCAGCCCCTCGCCCAGATCCGGGAGGACGAAGGTGCTCACGCGTACACCATCGCGCGCTCGGCTGCCGTGGTAACGCTCGCGGCCTTCGGCAGATATATCTGCTCGAGCCGCGAGAGGGGCATGACCGTGTCGTAGCCGGTGACGCGCTGGATCGGAGCGAGCAGCGAGGAGAATGCGCCGTCGGCGATCCGCGCGGCGATCTCGCCCCCGTAGCCTCCGCTCAGCGGCGCCTCCTGCACGATCACGCAGCGCCCGGTCTTCTGCACCGACGCGACGAGCGTCGCTTCATCGAGCGGCTTGAGTGTGGCGACGTCGATGACCTCCGCGCTCACCCCGCGCGCCTCGAGCTGTTGCGCCGACTCGAGCGCCTCGCGAACCATCGCGCCCCACGCGATGAGCGTCAGATCGGTTCCTTCGCGGCGCACGAAGCAGCGGTCGAGCGGCAATGCCGTTCCGTCGTCGACGACTTCCTCGCTCACGGCGCGATACAGCCGCGTCGGCTCGAGGAAGACGACCGGATCCGGATCGCGGATCGCCGCGAGGAGCAGTCCGTAGGCCATCTTCGGCGACGACGGGATGACGACGCGCAAGCCGGGGATGTTCGTGAACATCGCCTCGTTGCTCTCCGAGTGGTGCTCGAGCGCCTTTGTCCCACCGCTGCACGGTGCACGCAGGACCATCGGACAACTCAGGCGCCCGCGCGTCCGCGTACGGAAACGCGACGCGTGGTTCGCGAGCTGGTCGATGCAGGGATAGATGAACCCGCTGAACTGGATCTCCGCGACGGGACGAAATCCTTGCAGCGCGAGTCCGATCGAAATCCCCCCGATCATCGCCTCGGCGAGCGGCGTGTCGCGCACGCGATCCTCGCCGAAGCGCTTGAGCAAACCATCGGTCGCGCGGAAGACTCCGCCGTTGATCCCGATGTCCTGGCCCAGCACCAGCACCTTCTCGTCGTCCGCCATCGCGCGGGCCAGCGCGAGGTTCACCGCTTGGACCAGATTGATCTCGCTCATGGTTCCTACCCCTTGACCGGCGTCGTCGCCGCGGAGGCGAGCGCGCCGTCTTTCTGCCGCTGGAGATCGGCAGGCATGTTCGCATAGGTGAAGTCGAAGATCGTAGCGAGCGCCTGCGGGGCGGTGGCGAGATACGCGGCCGAGGCCGCATCGATCTCCGCCTTCGTCTCTTGCAGCAGACGTTCTTGATCGTCTTTGCCCCATCTGCCGAGCGCGACGAGATACGCCTCGAGCCGTTTGATCGGCTCTTCTTGCCAGTGCGCCTTGACCTCGGCGTCATTGCGGTACCGGCTCGCGTCGTCGGCCGTCGTGTGGTCGCCGAGGCGATAGGTCACCGCCTCGATCACGCTCGTCCCGCCGCCGGCGCGCGCGCGTTCGAGCGCGGCAGCCACCGCGGCGTGCACCGCGAAGACGTCGTTCCCGTCGACCTGCTCGCCCGGGATCCCCGCGGCGATCGCCTTCTGCGCGAGCGTCTCCGCCGCGCTCTGGTTCCGGCGCGGCACCGAGATCGCCCACTGGTTATTGGAGATGACAAAAACCACCGGAAGCTTCCAGACGCCGGCGAAGTTGAACGCTTCCGCAACGTCGCCCTTCGACGTCGCGCCGTCGCCGAAGATCGCGACAACGGCACGCGGCTCGCGTCGGAGCCTGAACGCGAGGGCCACCCCGGCGGCGTGGGCGGCATGGCTCCCGATCGGGACGCAGTTTGGGAGATCTTCGCGCGGGCCCGAGAAGTCGTTTCCGCGCTCGTCGCCGCCCCAGTAGAGGAACAGTTCCCGCGGGGTCACGCCGCGCACGAGTTGGCCGGCGTGCTCGCGGAAGCTCGGTACGAAGACATCCTCCGGACGCATCGCGCTCGCCGCGCCGACCGCTACTGCCTCTTGTCCGAGTGACGAGGCGTACGTGCCGAGTCGACCCGTTCGCTGCATCGCGACGGCCTTCTGGTCGAAGCTCCGCGCCCGGACGAGGGCGCTGTAGAGCGCGATCGCTCTCACCGGATCGGCGAGCCCGGGCGGGAGCGGCGCGACGAGCTTCCCGTCCGGGTCGAGATAGCGCGTGTAGCCGATCTCGAAATGCGCGCTCTCCCGTCGCGCTGGTCGTGCCGTGGTTTCGATCATGGTCATCGATCCTCGAATCAGAGAGCGGGCCGAAGCCCCGGCGTTCCGGGGACAGTGGACGGCACATGGCGGACTTGCTCGTAATCGGCGTCGGCCGTTTCGTCACTCCCCTTGTCGACGGTCCGCAGGAACGGCGTGAGGACGAAGGAGACGACGATGTTCAGGACGAGCGCGACGAGCGCGATGTAGCTCGGGATCGTCACGCCGAAGACGTGCACACTGAAGACGCTGCCGGCGAAGCCGAGCGAGATCACCATCCAGGTGCCGCTCACGACGCCGACGAGCCAACCAACGAACAGCCCCCAACCGGTGAAGGCTCGTCGCCAGAACAGGCTGAGCGCAAGTGCCGGGAACGTCTGGCTGATCCAGATGCCGCCGAGCAACTGGAAGTTGACGACGTCCTTCATCGGGATCAGGATCATGAACAGCAGCCCGGCAACGACCATCAAGGCCGCAAACACCTTGGCCGCCGTCGCCTCGCTCGCTTCACTCCGCCAGGGGGCGAACATCGTCCACACGTCGCGCACGATGATGTTGGCGGAGCCGATCGCCATGATCGACGCCGGGACCAGCGCGCCGATCGCGATCGCGGCGAAAGCGACCCCGACGAACCACGATGGGAAGCTCGCCATGATGATCGCCGGGACCGCAAAGCTCGCCCCGTACTGCCTGAAACCCTCGGCGAACGCCGGATCATGCGCGACGCCCGCCGCGAGTGCCATGAAGCCGAGCAGCGCGACGAATCCGAGCAGGAGCGTGAAGGCCGGGAGCGTCATCGCGTTTCGCTTGATGACGTTCGCACTCGCGGCGCTGAGCAGCCCCGTCAGCGCGTGCGGATACAGGAAGAGCGCGATCGCGGAACCGAGCGCGAGCGTACCGTAGGCGCTGAACTGCCCCCAGTTCGCGGCGGTAGCGGCCGGGAGGAGCAGCTTGCTCGGATCAACCTTGGCGAAGAACCCGGCATACCCGCCGAGGTGCATCGGGATCACGACGATCGCCACGAGGACCGTGGCGAAGATCAGTACGCCCTTGATGATCGAGATCAGCGCGGACGCCCGTAAGCCGGCGAAACAACTGAACCCAGCGAGTAGCAGGAACGAGATGACGATCGGCAGATTCCACCCGAACGTGAAGCCGAGTGCGCCGAAGATGACTTGCGTTCCGACCAGTTGCAGCGCGATGTACGGCATCGTCGCGACGATCCCGGTGATGCCGATCGCGAGCGCGAGCCAGCGATTTCCGAACCGCCCGCGCACGTACTCCGGCCCAGTGACGTAGCCGTGCTTCTGCGCGACCTGCCAGAGCTTCGGGAGGATGAGGAAGAGCAGCGGGTAGCAGACGATGGTATAGGGGATCGCATAGAAGCCGAGTGCGCCCGCGCTGAAGAGCAGGGCCGGAATCGCGATGAAGGTATAGGCGGTGTAGAGATCGCCGCCGACCAGGAACCACGAGATCCACGGGCCGATGCTCCGCCCGGCGAGACTCCACTCGCTGAGCGACGCGAGACTCGTCTGCTTCCATCGTGCGGAAAGAAACCCGACGGCGATCGTGCCGGCGAAGAGGATGACGAAAATCGATGCTGCCATGTCAGCTCATCCTTCTCGCCGGTAGATGAAATAGGTGATGAACACCGAGACCGGGATCCAGGCGAGCTGATACCAATAGAAGAACGGGATTCCGCCGAGCGACGGTTCTTTGTAGTTGAAGAGCGGCGCAAAGAGCACGGCGATGAACGGAATGACGAAGAGCCAGTAGATCTGGTGGCCGCGCTTGATGTTGCCGTCGTTCATGATGGGTCTCCGTGAACTCGTAACCGTCCGTACCGAACGATGCTGTCGGACGCGTATCATCCCGGCGTGAACATGGTGCGAATACGCGTCGCCCGTTCTTCACATGTGCTTGCTCCGATGAACATCGGCGCCTATCATCGGTGCGCGCGAGTACGGTCGCGCAGACCCAAAGCGTGGCTCTTCGAGCGCTGCGCGAGACGATGCATGGCGCCGAGTCATCGAGTGGCCGGCGCCGTCGCTATGCGGACCCGGCGGCCTTTTCCCAGGGGAGCGAACGAGGCGCCGAAGAGCTGCGTCGGACCGTCGATCGGGGCCAACCTTCCGCGCTCCGAGCAGGACGTTCGCCGAATCTTCTCGCCGGCAGCATAGCCTGTAGCCATGAAACGACGAGGGACGAGGCAGATGACCGGGATTGCGATCTTCACGGCGTTGGCGGCACGCACGCAAATCGCCGCGGCGGCCCTCCGCTTGCTATGAGCGCTCACGATGCTTCCGCAGACTCCGCGATCGACACCGTCGTCCTTGTCGTCAACGGCGAGCGCAGGACGGTCGACGTCGATGATCCGCGAATGCCGCTCGTCTTTGTCTTGCGCGACCGCCTCGGACTCCGCGGGACGAAGCTCTCGTGCGGCTGTGGCGAGTGCGGGGCGTGCGCAGTCCTCGTCGACGGCGTCGAGGAGCGTGCCTGTATGCTGGCGATCGGCGATCTCGATGGCAGCACCGTGACGACGATCGAAGGGATCGGAGACGGCGGTACCCTGCATCCCGTGCAAGTCGCACTTCTCGCCGAACAGGCGTCGCAGTGCGGTTATTGTCTCCCTGGGATCGTCGTCGCAGCGAGCGCGCTTCTCGCGCGCGATCCCGATCCGTCGGAGACGACGATCGCGACGACGCTCGCCGGCCACCTCTGCCGGTGTGGGACGTATGGTCGAGTCGTTCGCGCGTTGCGCCGTGCTGCCGTGGCGACGAAAGGCCGCGCGACGTGAACGGTTCGCCGCCCGCGCCCGTCGATCGCTGGCTCTCGATCGACCGCGACGGAGCCGTTCACGTCTTCGTCGGGAAAGTGGATCTCGGAACCGGGATCCGCACGGCGCTCGCGCAAATCGTCGCCGACGAGCTCGACGTCCCGCTCGACGCGGTGCACGTCGTCGAAGGGCAGACCGGCATCACGCCGGATCAGGGTCGCACCGTCGGGAGCCAAAGCCTACAATCAGGCGCGCCGCCGTTGCGCGCCGCGGCCGCGACCGCGCGGAAGATTCTACTCGAGCGGGCCGCGAAGCAGTTGGGGGTTGGCGTGGAGCGTCTCGTCACGCGCGACGGCGTCGTCTCGGTGGCAGGCGACGAGGCGACGCAGATCGCGTACGGAGCTCTCGCCGAAGGCGGCTTCGGACGCGAGGTCGACGCCGAGGTGCCGCTGCGGTCGGCGGCGACCTACCGTTGGGTCGGCACGTCCGTACCGCGCGTCGATCTTCCGGACAAGGTCCGCGGTGCCTTTGCGTTGGTCCACGACATCGCGCTTCCCGCGATGTGGCACGCGCGCCTCGTGCGACCACCGGCGGTCGGCGCACGCCTCGTCGAGGTCGATGCCACGTCGATCGCCGGGTTTCCCGATGTGCGGATCGTGCGCGAAGGCGACTTTCTCGCCGTCGCCGCACGCGATCAATGGCGTACGCTGGAGGCTGCTCGGACGCTTGTGACACGCTGGAGCGGCGGCGGGCTTCCCGACCAGAGCGAGGTGTACGAGCGGCTCCGTGGCGAGGCGTCGACGGAGGCCGTGACCCGCGACGACGGCGCGCTTGATGCCGCGTTCGCGAAAACGAAGGCGCACGAGGCGACCTATCGCTGGCCGTTCCAATCGCACGGCTCGCTAGGTCCGCCGTGTGCGGTCGCTGATGTCCGAACCGACGGCGCCACGATCTGGTGCGCCTCGCAAGGCGTCTACCTGCTGCGCGCGAGACTCGCCGAACTGCTCGCGCTTCCCGAGGACGCGATCTCGGTCGTCTACGAAGAAGGCTCCGGCTGCTTCGGCGATAACGGAACCGACGAGGCGGCGATAGAGGCGGCGCGCATCTCTTGCGCGCTCGGCGCCCCCGTTCGGCTGCAATGGACGCTCGCCGAGCAGCTTGGCTGGGATCCGAAAGGTCCAGCGATGCTGTCCACCCTACGCGGCGCGCTCCGCGCCGGCCGCATCGTCGGCTGGGAGCACGCCGTCTGGACGCCGCCGCATTTTCGGCTGCACGGGGCGGTTCCCGCGCCGCGGGCCGACGCTGTTGCCGGAGACCGCAACGCGACCGTCGACTACGCGATCGGTGCCCAGCGGGTCGTCGTCCACATCGCGCCGCATGCGGCGCTCCAACAGTCGGCGCTTCGCTCGCTCGGCGCGGCGCACAACGTCTTCGCGAACGAGAGCTTCTTCGACGAGCTCGCGTTCGACGCCGGCGCCGATCCGCTCCGGTTTCGGCTCGATCACCTCGACGACTCCCGCGCGCGGGCGGTCCTCGAACGGGTCGCCGAACTGGCCGTCTGGCGTGGCGGCGAGCCGTACACCGATGGCCCGCTCCTCTGCGGCCGCGGGATCGCGTTCGCGCGCTACGACGGGCACGGCGCGTACGTCGCGGCGATCACCTCGTGCGCCGTCGACACCGCGAGCGGACGAATCGACGTCCGTGAGATCGCGATCGCACATGACTGCGGGCTGATCGTGAACCCAGACGGGCTACGCAACCAGATCGAAGGGAACGCGATCCAGGCGACGAGCCGCGCGCTCCTCGAGGAGGTCCACTTCGATCGCGAGCGCGTCACGTCGACCGACTGGTCCCGCTATCCCATCTTGCGCTTTCCCGACGCCCCGACGGTCCGGATTTCCCTGATCGACCGTCCCGAGCAGCCGGCGCTCGGAGCCGGCGAGCCGACGACGATCGTGATCGCGCCTGCGATTGCGAACGCGGTCTTCGCGGCGACCGGCGTGCGCCTGCGCGAAGTGCCCTTCAGCGCCGCGCGCTATCTCGCCGAGCGCGGCGAGTTGCGCAATGTCACGATCTCTTCCATGAGGCCCTCGGATAGGGTAAGATCGAATTGAGCCACCGTGTCGTCCCTTCGGACGTTTGTTGTGTTCTAACGTCACTCTTCCGAACCGATGCGGAGGCTCCTAGCCGCCGCGAATTTACACGATTATACGGGACGCAATCCCCGGGTGAAGGTATCGTGAAGGCTGAGCGCTGCTTGAGGAGCCATGGAACGTTCATCATTGGAGGCCGCCGAGCGCCGGGATGCCGGTGCGCACGCGCCCCGCTCACAGCCGGTACTCTTCGCGCTCGATGCGATCCGCGATTACGCGCAGCGGATCAGTCTCGCGCTCGACGTCCCCTTGAGTCCGCACGAGGAGCGTGACTTCGAGGACGGCGAACATAAGGCGCGCCCGCTGGTCAACGTGCGGAACAGCGACGTCTTCGTGCTGCACTCGCTCTATGCTGACGACGCCGCGAGCGTCAACGACAAGCTCTGCCGGCTGCTGTTCTTCATCGGCGCGCTCAAGGACGCGTCCGCGGCAACCGTGACGGCGGTCGTTCCCTATCTGTGCTATGCCCGCAGCGACCGCAAGACCCAGGCCCGCGACCCGGTGACGACGCGTTACGTCGCCGCGCTGTTCGACGCGGTCGGGACCGACCGCGTCGTCACGATGGACGTCCACAACCTCATGGCGTACCAGAACGCCTTTCGCTGCCGCACCGACCACCTCGAGGCGACGAAGCTGTTCGTCGAATACCTCGCCGAGACCGTCGCCGACGCGGATGTCGCGGTCGTCTCGCCCGACCCGGGCGGCGTCTACCGGTCCGAACGCTTCCAGACGGCGTTCAGCCGGCGTCTCGGCCGGCCCGTCACCTCGGCGTTCGTCGAGAAGTACCGCGCCGCCGACGGGCTCGGCGGCCGCTCGCTCATCGGCGACGTGCAAGGACGGACGGCGATCATCATCGACGACCTGATCGCGAGCGGCGCCACCTTGGCACGGGCGGCTCAGGTCTGTCGAGCGCACGGCGCTCGCCGGATCTATGCGGCCGCAACGCACGGACTCTTCGTCGGCGAGGCCGCTTCGGTGCTGCGCGAGGCGCCGCTCGAGCAGGTCATCGTCACCAACACGGTCGCCCCGTTTCGACTGCCGCCGGCGGTGCTCGGGAGCCATGTGGTCGTCCTCGACACGGCACCGTTCGTGGCCGAAGCGATTCGCCGCATTCACAACGGCGACTCGCTCGTCGCGCTGATGGAAAGCTGACGCGATGCGCACGGGCGCGCCCGCGGAACAGAAGTGGCGCGTGACGCACGAGTTGCTCCTGCGCAGCTCGCTCAAAGGCACCGAGGAGCGGCGACGGCACCGCCGGCCTTGATCATCGAGGTCGGTCCCGGGCAGGCTCAGACGCTCCAGGACGTGGTACAACAGCTGGCGCGGCACGGCGACGCTCCGGCGATCATCGAGGTCGGCCCGAGCGAGGTGACCACGATATCGTTCGCTCGTCTCACCGCGAGCGCACACCGCGTTGCCGCCGACCTGCGCGCGAACGGCGTCGAGCCGGGCGAGCCGGTCGGCATCGTGGCGCCGAACGGCGCGGCCTGGGTCGCGACGTGCCTCGGCATCCTCGCCGCGGGTGCGGCCGTCATGCCGCTCGACGTCAGGCAGAGCGCAGGCGAGCACGATGCGCTGATCGCGGCGAACGGCTGCCGCGTCCTATTCGTCGCCGACGGCGCGGAGAACGGCAAAGCGGCGCTCGCGCAACGCCGCGTCGGGGCCGCCGCGTCACGCGATTCCGGGCCGCGCTCGGACGTTGCGGTCTCCGCCGACCTGGCGCTGCTCTTGCACACCTCGGGAACTACCGGGACGCCGAAGGCCGTGCCGCTGAGCCATGCCAACGTTCTCGCCAACCTGCGCGCGCTGGTGGCCGAGCGGCTGGTGGACCGCGACGTCCGCGCGCTGCTCCCTCTCCCGCTGCACCACGTCTATCCCTTGGTCGTCGGCCTGCTGCTGCCGCTGTGCGTCGGGGGTGCCGTGGCGTTTCCCGGGGGAAACAGCGGTCCCGAGCTGGCCCGCGCGCTGAAGGTCGCCGGCGCCAACACGCTGGTCGGCGTGCCCCGCCTTTACGACGCGCTGCGCGACACGATCACGGAGCGCGTGAAGACGCGGGGTCGGCTCGTCGCGTGGATCTTCGATCGCGCGCTGGCATGCTCGATCGCCGGCGTCCGCCGCGGCCGCTACGGTTTCGGGCGGTGCGTTTTCGGCGGCGTGCGACGCACCGTAGCGCCGACGCTCTGGCGGTTGGCCTCGGGCGGTGCCGCGCTCGACACCGCGACCGAGGAAGCGCTGCTCGCGCTCGGGTACGAGATGTTCGTCGGCTACGGGCTCGCCGAGACCGCTCCGCTCGTCGCGTTTAACCGGCCGGGCCGCATTCGCATCGGCAGCGCGGGCGAGCCGCTGCCGGGCGTCGAGCTGCTCATCGCCGAGGCGGACGCCGACGGCATCGGCGAGATCGAGGTGCGCGGACCGAACGTGTTCGCGGGGTACCGC
>CALEOJ010000085.1 GCA_937910425.1 uncultured candidate division WPS-2 bacterium | reverse complement strand
CCGGGGCTCGTCACGCGCAGCAGCGCAAGGTCGGTCGATGGATCGCGCCCGGCGATCGTCGCCGGTTCGGCGGTCCCGCCGGCGCGAACGATCTCGACCTCGTCGCTCTCGAGCGCATGCTCGGCGGTCAGGATGAGGTCGGGCCGGATGAAGAACCCGCTCGACCCGATGCGCGAGCGCGCTTCGACCGCGACAACGCCGGCGGCGACACGCTCGACGGTCGCGGCAAGATCGTTGGAAAGCGCGACCAGCGCGCCGGTTTCGGTAGCCATGCCGCGATCGTACGCCGCGCGGCGCACGCCCGCATCACCCGATCGGGTAACGCCGCTCGGTCGGTCGCAGCGTCAGCACCTGCGGCGCGCTTCCTCGGCGGTCAACGTACGACTCGGATGAACTTCAGCTCGTCGTCGTAGGGGCCTTGCATCTTGACGCCGGCCTTCTTCTCGAGCGTCAGGTAGTCGATGATCTCGGGCGTGATCTCTTCGCCGGGCGAGAGCACCGGGATACCGGGCGGATACGGCGTGATCACCTCGGCGCAGATGCGACCGGCGGAGAGCTTGAACGGGACGAATTCCGTCGCCGCGAGGAACGCGTCGCGGGGGACCAGCCGGATCGGCGGGATCGAGGGGAGCTTGTAGGTGCCGGTGTTCATGCGCCGCTCGAGCACGCCCGAGGGTGAGAAGATGTCGACCGGCCGGTCTTCGCGCGCGAGCTCGCGCACGCCGTGCACGAGCGCGTCCGACGCCTCGGTCGTCGTGCCGATCGTGTAGAGCGCGACGACGTTAAAGAGGTCGGCCAGCTCGACTTGGACGTTGTACCGGCGGCGCAGGATCTCTTCGGCCTCGTAGCCGGTGTAACCGAGATTCTTCACCGTGATCGTGATCTTGGTCGGATCGAGATCGAAGACGCCGGGACGGCCTTCCTGCTCCTCACCGAAGCAGTACACGCGCGTGATCTCGTTCAACTGGCGGCGCGCGTCGTTCGCGATCTCGATCGTGCGTGAGAGGAGCGCCGGCCCGTCGAGCGCCATCTGCCGGCGCGCGACGTCGAGCGACGCGACCAGCACGAGGTTCGGCGAGGTCGAGAGGAACAGCTTGTACACCGCTTTGAGGCGGTCGAGCTTGATGCGGTTCCCCTGCACGTGCAGCATCGCGGTCTGCGACATCGACCCCAGCATCTTGTGCGTCGAGTTGATGCAGATGTCGGCGCCGGCTTGCATCGCGGAGAGCGGGAGCGCCGGGTGGAAATGGAAGTGCGGGCCCCACGCCTCGTCGACCAGCACCGGGATGTCGTGCTCGTGTGCGATCGCGACGATCGCCTCGAGGTCGGCCGCGACGCCGTAGTACGTCGGCGACACGACGTAGATCGCCTTGACGTCGGGATCGCGCTGCAACGTCGCGCGCACGGTCTCCGGCGTGACCGTATGGTCCATGTGCAGCGCCTCATCGACCTCGGGCTGCATCCAGACCGGTGTCGCGCCCGACATGATGAGGCCGCCCATCGCGCTCTTGTGCGAGTTGCGCGGAATCGCGAGCTTGTCGCCCGGGTTGAGCGCGGCCATCATCATGCACTGGTTGCCGCTGGTCGACCCGTTGATCAAGAAGAACGACTGCTGCGCGCCGAAACACTCCGCCGCGAGCTCCTGCGCTTCGACGAGCGCCTCTTCGGGCTGCAGCAGGTCGTCCAGCCCGCGAATCTGGGTGAGGTCGATCGCCAGGACGTTGTCGCCGACGAAGTCGCGGAACGCGCGCTCCATCCCGATCCCCTGCTTGTGTCCGGGCGTGTGGAACGGGATCACGCCTGCGTCGACGTAGTCGAGCAGGGCCTGAAAGTACGGTGCGCGCGTCTGGTCCAGGGCCGTGGCCCTGGGCTCCGGGGACTTCACAACGGGCGCGAGTATACCAGAAAATCCCGCCTCGTGCGCGGCTTACGCTTCGACCCGGTCCTCGATCGAGACGTTGTAGAGGAAGAGGAACTGGTGCCACTCACCCGGGAGCGTGTTGCGCTTGACGCGGATCCAGGGGATGTACTTCGGCGCCTTGGGCCTGCGCTTGAGCCGCATGTTCGCGTGCTCGGGCGTGCGGTTGTTCTTGCGGTTGTTGCACCGCATGCACGCGCAGACGAGGTTCTCCCAAGTCGACGGGCCGCCTTTGCTCTTGGGCAGCACATGGTCGACGGTCATCATCCGCTCGCCTTTGATCGCGCAGTACTGACAGGTGTAGTCGTCGCGCAGCAGCACGTTCTTCTTGGTCAGCGCGACCTTCTGCATCGGGCGCTTGATGTAGTACAGCATCCGGATGATCGACGGCAGCCGCATCTCGTAGCTCGTCGACTTGATCACGTCGTCGCGCCGGTGCACCATCTCCGCCTTGCCGGAGAACAGCAGCTTCACGGCCCGCTGGAACGAGGTGATGTTCAGCGCTTCGTAGGTGAAGTTCAGGACGAGGACGTCGGTCACGATCTCTCCCGTAGCGAGTGCGGGCCGGGGTCGCAATCGGTGGTGGAACGCAAGAAGCGAGTCACAGGACGTGGCTCGCTTCGGATGGAGGTCGGGGACGCGAGGGGGCGGGGAAGCAACTGCACGAGTCGCTCCACTCGGATGGCCTGGACCTCGGTGCGAGGGTGCCGCGCGTCATGACGGTCCCTCACGCTTCGCTTCGCCGCTCGGTGTTCACCTCGTCGCCGGAGCCGGGCGCCTACCCGCCGGGGAGATTCGGCCTCGGCTGACCCGCGGTCGCCAGCACCAGCCACACCTCGTTGTTCGCCCCGCCGCTCCAGCCGCGAAACGCCGCGACCGGGTTGCCCGGGCCGTACGGCCCGTCGCCGAGGACGTTGAGGTTGCGGTCGTAATCGAAGGTCGGCCGAAACGCATACGCCGTCGAGGCCCCTGCGAGCAGGCTGCGGTCGATCGAGTCGATCGTCGCGAATCCGGGCGTGAGCAGATCCTGGAGGGCGTCGAAGGTCAGCCCGCTATCCACGACGGCGATGTTCCAATGCGGGACCTGCTCGTCGGCGTAGGCGAGGCTCAGGTTTCCGTCGCCGTCGCTCATCAGCGAGCCCTCGTCCCCCACGGAGAGGATGATCCAGTCGTCGCCGCTTTGACTGAACTGCCAGCGCTGCCCCGTGGCCTTCGGGTCCATGTACGCGGTCGTCAGGCCGGCGAAGCCGGCGCGGGTCAGCACCAAGCCGCACAATGCGACGATGAGGTAACCGTCATCAGCTGTCATGGGACGACTGCTTCGCGTTACGCGGCCGCCATCATGCGGAGGAAGTACGCGTGCACGCGGTCATCGCCGGTGAGCTCGGGGTGGAACGACGTTCCGAGCACGCTGCCTTGGCGGACCATCACGGCGTGCCCGTCGCGCTCGGCCAGCGTCTCGACGGCGGGACCGGTGCGCTCGACCCACGGCGCGCGAATGAAGACCGCCGGAAACGGCGCGCCGCCGAGCGCTGGGATCGCGAGCTCGACCTCAGCGGAGTCGACCTGACGCCCGAACGCGTTGCGCCGCACCGTGACGTCGATCAGGTCGAGCGTCGGCTGCGCCAGATCGGCGACGTCGTGCGCGGCGACGATCATCCCCATGCACGTGCCCCAGAACGGCATCCCGGCGCGCACGCGGTCCACGATCGGACGCGTCAGCCCGAATCGCTCGAGCAGCCGGATCACGGTCGTCGACTCGCCGCCGGGGACGACCAGCGCAGCGACGCGCGCGAGATCGGCAGGCGTGCGCACCTCGGTGACGTGCGCGCCCGCGCGCTCCAGCGCCTGGACGTGTTCGACGACGTCGCCTTGCAATGCCAACACGCCGACGCGCGGCGCGGCCATCAGGTACCGCGCGACGCCATCAATTGGTGGTCGGCGAGCTGGCGAATGTCGAGGCCGTCCATCGCCTTCGCTTGCTCGGGGATCGACATGTGCGCTTTGAGCACGACGTCCGCGTCTTGCCAGTGCGTCGTCGCGTCGACGATCGCGCGCGCAAACGCGGCCGGGTTCGTCGACTTGAAGATCCCGCTGCCGACGAAGATCCCCTCGGCACCGAGCTCCATCATCAACGCAGCGTCGGCCGGCGTCGAGACGCCGCCGGCGCAGAACAGCACGACCGGCAGCTTCTTGTTGGCGGCGATCTCGCGAACGAGCTCGAGCGGCGCGCCCAGATCGCGCGAGCGCGCGACCAGCTCTTCGCGCGGTGCCGCGGCCAGCTCGGCGATTCCGTCGCGGATCGCGCGCATGTGGCGCACGGCTTCCACGATGTTGCCGGAGCCCGCCTCGCCCTTGCTGCGAATCATCGCCGCGCCTTCGGCGATCCGCCGCAGCGCCTCGCCGAGGTCCCGCGCGCCGCACACGAACGGCACCGTGTATGGCGCCTTGTCGAGATGGTACAGGTCGTCGGCCGGCGTCAGGACCTCCGATTCGTCGATGTAATCGACCCCGAGCGCCTGAAGCTGGCGCGCCTCGCCGATATGGCCGATCCGCACCTTCGCCATCACCGGGATCGTGACGGACTTCATGATCCGCTCGATCAGCGCCGGATGGCTCATCCGCGCGACGCCGCCGTCGGCCCGGATGTCGGCCGGAATCCGCTCGAGCGCCATCACCGCGACCGCGCCGGCCTCTTCGGCGACCTTCGCCTGTTCGACGGTGACGACGTCCATAATGACGCCGCCCTTCAGCATCTGCGCGAGCCCGCGCTTGACGGTCTCGGTCCCCGTCGCCTGTCCGTTCATATCCGCTCCATTGTCCTGCTCGCATCGCCCGCCATCAATGCGGACAATAGGAACGCTAACGGAGTTGCGGCGGGACCTCGGGCGCGAGCGTCGGCGGCTCCGTCTCGGTCGCCGCCGGCTCGTGGGAGACGATCGGGATCGGCAGCGGCGGTGAGGTGTAGATCCCGCGCGGCTCGGGCCGCGGCGTGGTCGTCGGCCGCGGGGTCATCGGAGGGGGCGGCGGGGCCGGCGGACGGGTGACGCGCGGATCCGGAAACGCCGGATCGGTCGCGACCGAGACGACCTGGAGGCGCTTCCAGTTCTTGAGCTCGCCGTGGTTCCCGGGATCGGCCTCGGGGACCGGGGTCACCCCGGAGCCGACGACCGGCACGCGGCGCTCCGTCTGCAGCAAAACCCGGTCGCCCAGCTTCTGGCCGATCAGGATCGAGACGAGGAGCACGACGGCGCCCGCGACCAGCAGCGCGGACAGCCCCGGGCGGCGGCTTGGCGGCACGGACGGCGGGTTCGTCAGACCGGAGCCGCGGCCTCTCGGCCGCCGTGGATCGGCATCGCGTCGACGAGCACCGGCTCGCCGATGCGAATCTCCAGCATCCGGCCGGCCTCGACGCGGCGCCGGTGCGACTGGCCGCGGAACTCGACCGTCACCTCGCGGACGCGCTCGCGGTCGTTGCAGAGATAGATCAGGACGGCGCCGTGCTCGTCCTCGAAGCCGAGCGCGCCGACCTCGACCGGCGAGGTGCGGATCTCATCCGAGACGTCGCGGCCCGCGAAGTAGACACGGTACGGCTCGTCGGCGGAGGCGAAGTCCATGTCGCCGACGATGATCTTGCGCTCGGCGTCGACCACGTAGCTGTGGCGCCGTCCGCCCCAGTGGACGCGCACGGCGGCGGTCCAGGTCCAATCGGCGGGCAGCAGCGGCGCGATGTGCGGCCGGCCGCTGGTGCGGTACCCGTCGAGCCCGCAGACGGTCTCGGCGACTGCCCACAGGTATTTCGCGCCGGTCCAGGGCGAGAGGTACATGCCGCGATTCGTCAGCGAACCGCCGTCGAACCACTCGGCGAACTGCCCGGGGACGGTGTTCCGCGGCGCGCCGGCCTCCATCGTCTGATAGATCGCTTCGAGCCAGCGCGCCGCCTCGGCGTACGCGCCGTTGCGCGCCAGCGCGACGGCGAACCAGAGCGTGAGGTCGGGCCAGATCCCGCCGAGCAGCCCGAAGCCGTGCGACGGAAAGTACCACGCATCGGCGGTCGAGATCGTGCGCAGCCCGACCGGCGTCGTAAAATCAGGTTCGGAGAGCCGTTTGAGGATCGCGCGGCGTGCGGCCGGCTCGGCGACCTCGAAGAGCACCGGAAACACCTCGTCCGCGGTGAAGTTGTCCTGATAGTTGTCGTCCTTGTCGTAGTTCAGCACGAACGCGGATGTGTCGTCATTGAACAGCTTCGCGATCATCGCTTTGCGGAGCGCGCTGGCCTCGCGCGAGAACCGCTCCCAAGTCTCCCCGTCGTCGACGACCGCGGCGAGCCGCGCGCTCGCCTCGAGCGCGAAATACGCTTCCGCGTTGATCTCGGTCACCGCGCCGTCGAGCGTGTAGTACGGGATAATGTTGCGCCACGACGTGATCCCGAACATGTCGACGCCGTCGGCCTTGCAGAAGATCAGGCCGTTGGCATCGCGCTGCGTGAGCATGTAGTCCGCGATCTTCACGACCAGCGGGAACACGCCGCGCAGCCACTCGTCGTCGAGCGTCGCGTTGTAGTGGTGCAGGATCGCGATGATGTGCAGCGGCGTGTCGTCGTTGATGTTGAGATCGTACGCCGTCTTGTACCCGTTGACGCCGCGCACGTACTCGACCATCTGACCGCTGGGTTCGATGAACCGGTTGAACAGCTCGATCGCGTCGCGCGAGAACTGCGGCATGAAGTAGTCGTAGCCGTGGACGAACCACGACGTGTCGCGCGAGACGAGGATGTCGGACGGCGGCGAATTGGTCGATCCCCAGCCCTGCGGATATTCTTTCACCACCCGCAGCATGTTCGTCTTCGCCCACACCACGCCGCGGTTGATCACCGGCGACGGCGTGAACAGCCGCGCATCGGCAAGCTTCTCCGCGTAGTACCGTTCGGTTGCCGGCAGCGCGTCCGGGTCGCGCAGCAGCTGCTCGAGCACCGGCTTCGAACGCTCGTCGCCGTCCTTGTGGAAGACGACGGCGAGCCGCAGCGACTCGCGCTCGCCCGGAGCGATCTCGACGCGGTACTCGAACGCTCCGAAGATGCGGCTCGACGCGAACTCGGCGAGGTTCGGCGTTATCTCGCCGAGGTGAGCGCCGCCGCCGAGCGTTCCGTTTTTCATACCCTTGAGCAGGGCTTGCTCGCGCAACCCGACGACGACCGCGCTCGGCGTGCGCGATCCGCCCCACCAGCGGACCCATCCCGACTCCTCGCCGTACGAACGGATGAAGCGCTCGCCGGCGCTGGCGCGCACCTGTTTCTCGGGTTCTCCGTAGAAGCGCTGTCCGATCAGCAACGCCCACGGGAAGATCTGGACGCTCGCCGCCGTCGAGGCCGCATTGTGCACGGTGATCTCGACGACGAACGACACCAGCCGGTCGTGCTGTGGTCCGTGCGGGACGTAGAACGCCTCGGTGACGTGCAGATCGCGGTCGATCGCGAACTCAGCGATCTGCGCGTACGGCAAGAACGTGAGCTCGCGCACGATCTGCTGCGGGAACAGCGTCTCGCCGCCAGCGGCACGATAGGCGACTTGATGCGCGCCGAAGATGATCTGATCCGTGTCGGCATCCCAGAGGCCGCGAATGCCGCCCTTGGGCGTCGAGGTCGCGAACGTCTTGAAATTGCCGAGCGTCAGCCCGAACGGTGTCTCCTCCTCGCGGAGGACGTACGCGCTGAACTCGTTGCGCTGCGCATCAAAGGTCGATCCCACGAAGTCACCCCTGTACCCGAGGGCGGCACGCGCCGCCTTCTGCGCTCCGGGGAAGAGCCGGCGAGCGACGAACCCCGGTGCGCGTGAGAGCCCCCGCCAAGATCAACCTCACGCTGGAGATCCTGGCACGGCGCGAGGACGGGTTTCATGCGCTGCGCAGCGTGATGGTGCCGATCGGGCTCGCCGACGAGCTGGAGTTCACACCCGGCGAGCGGTTCACGTTCGCCTGCGATCCGCCGTCGCTTGCCGCGGACAACCTCGTCACCCGCGCGTTGGCGCGGCTCGGACACGCTGCCGCGCCGCTCGCCGTCACGCTGCGCAAGCGCGTCCCCGCCGGCGCCGGGCTGGGCGGCGGTTCGAGCGATGCC
>CALEOJ010000084.1 GCA_937910425.1 uncultured candidate division WPS-2 bacterium | reverse complement strand
ACGACGGGAACCGTCGACTTCGGATCGGATACGCTCGCCATATGGGGAATCCCGGCTAAGTTGTCGCTGCCGCGATAGTTCGGTTCGAGGACGAGCCAGCCGCGCGCGGCCATGATCTGCACCTGGCGGCTGAATTGGCGGATCGACGCCGAGGTCGGGCCGCCGTGGATGTGCACGACCAGCGGGTATCTGCGACCCGCGACGTAGCCGGGCGGGAAGGTGAGCACGGCATCCCCCTGCGGTCCGAGCGAGGAGGGGAAGACGACCGTCTCGGCCGCGCCGAGATCGAGCGCGGCGATCGCGGCGTTGTAGTCAGTGACTTTCACCGGCGCGCCGTTCGCCGGGCGGTAGTAGAGCTCGGCGGGCTCCTTCGTCGACGTTGCGACGAACACCATCGAGCCGTCGCGCGCGATCGCACCGTCGAGCGGCGAGGTGATGTTCAGATCGCCGAGATCGACTCGCGCCGGCGTCCCGGCGAAGGCTGCTCTCACCAGAGCCGTCGCAGTCGCGTCGTGCGCGGTGAAGAGGATCCCGCTCGAGTCCGGCAGCCACGAAACGTCGTGGACCGCGCGGTCGAACGCGTGCGAGACGGCTGTTCCGCTCCCGCCGCCCGGCGTCGTGACGTACGCCTCGGTCAGCGTGATCTGGTTGTCGCCGAGAGAGTGCGTGTACGCCAGGTGCGTGCCGTCGGGGGAGAATCGCGGGTCGGCTTCGTAACCCGCGTGCGTCGTCGCGCGCGTCAGCTTCCCGCTCGCGACGTCGATCAGATCGACGTGCGCGCGGTCGGCGTCGTTGAGCACCGCGTTCGGCGCCAGGACGAAGGCGATCGTCTTCCCGTCGGCCGACCACGACAGCGTCGACTGTGCCTCGCCGGTCGCAAGGCTCTGCTCCCCGGAGGTGAGCTGCTTGGGTTTCGCCTCGCCGCTCGCGTCGATGACGAAGAGGTGGACAGGGCGCGGCGCGCTGCGCGTCGTGATCGGCGTGTTCCCGACCACGAAGCCGTCGCGAAACCGCTCGGCGCCGGTCTTTTTCGGCAACGCGTCGGTCGCGGCGTACGCGATCGCGCCGCCGTCGGGACGCCAGGCGAACTGTTCGACGCCCGCCGGCGCCTTGGTCACCGGCCGCGCATCGCCGCCGTCCATCGGCAGGACGAACACCTGCCCGTGAGCGTCGGCTCCGGCGCCCGTCTCGGCGATGAACGCGAGCTTCGTTCCGTCGGGCGACCAGCGCGGGTCGGCGAGGCCCTTGCGGTCGTACGTCAGCGCGCGATGCGCGTGCGTCGCGAGGTCGACGACGTCCAGCTCGCGCTCGTTGCGGTCTTCGTTCCAGTTCACGCGCGAGACGACCACGACCGCCCGTTTCCCGTCGGGCGAGATCGCCGGCGAGCTCAGCCCGACCAGCTTGCGCAGGTCGTCCAGCTGCATCGTGCGTGCGTTCGCGGGAGCGCTCACGCACGTCGCCGCCGCGAAGACCGCGACGGCGACGGGGATCGCGATGCGCAAGCCGCGCTTCACGCGACGGTAGACGGGATCTTCGAGGCGACCATCTGCGTCAGGTCGGCGAGGCGGCACGAGTAGCCCCACTCGTTGTCGTACCAGGCGGCGATCTGGATCAAGTCGCCGTTCGCGTTCGTCAGCTTACCGTCGATGATCGAGCTGTGCGGGTTGTGCTTGAAATCACTGGAGACGAGCTCTTCCTCCGTGTACTCCACGTAGTCTTTGAGGCCGTTCTCGGCGGCGCCGCGCAGGATCGCGTTGAGCTCGTCGCGCGTCGTCGGCTTCTTCGTCTGCACGACCAGGTACACCATCGACACGGTCGGCGTCGGGACGCGCAGCGCGAAGCCGTCGAACGTCCCTTCGACCTCGGGGATGGTGAGGTACAGCGCCTTGGCGGCGCCGGTCGAGGTCGGGATGATGTTCGTCGCCGCGTTGCGCGCGCGGCGCAGATCCTTGTGCGGCGCGTCGAGGATGTTCTGATCGTTGGTGTAGGAGTGGATCGTGCACATGAAGCCCTTCTCCCAGCCGAGGCTGTCGACGATCGGCTTCACCGCCGTCGCCAGACAGTTCGTCGTGCACGATGCGTTCGAAATGATGTCGTGCGTGAGCGGGTCGTACATGCCGTCGTTCACGCCGAGCACCAGCGTGACGTCCTCGCCCTTGGCCGGCGCCGAGATGATGACTTTCCGGGCCCCGCCGCCGTCGATGTGCGCGCGCGCCTTCGCTGCGTCGGTGAAGAGCCCGGTCGACTCGATCACGATGTCGACGCCCAGATCGCGCCACGGCAGTTTGCCGGGATCGCGCTCGGCCAGGACCTTGATCGACTTGCCGTCGATCGTGATCGCGCCGGCATCCGCGGTAACGTTGCCCGCGTACGTCCCGTAGTTCGAGTCGTACTTGAACAGGTGAGCGCACTCGGCGGCGCTGGTGAGGTCGTTGACGGCGGCGATCTCGACCCCGGGATACCGCTCCAGGAGAGCTTTCGTGAAGTTGCGGCCGATCCGGCCGAACCCGTTGATACCGATGCGCATAGCCTATTCGCTTTAGGCGAACGAAACTTCAGGCTCCTCTCGACTACCGCGCAACCGTTTGACCAACCGCATCACCGAGGCCAGGCGGCCGTTGAGGGTGGCCTTCCCGACGGGCGGGTTACAGCGGCGCCCCAGCTCCGCCAGCGTCTCATCGGGGTGTGAGAGGCGGAGCTGGGCGGCCTCGCGGAGGGCCGGCGAGAGGTTCCGCAGGCCGTAGGCGTCGGCCAGGTACTGGATCGCCTCGCGCTGCGCCGCGGCCGCGGAGGCGGCTCGCACGACGTTGGCGGCTTCGGTGTTGACCAGCCGGTGGATGCGGTTCTTCGTCTCCTTGACCGCGCGGACGTCCTCGAGGTGGAAGACCGCGCCCGACGCCCCGATCGCGCCGAGCACGGTGACGATCGCATCCAGGCCCTTGAGGTAGACCACCCACCGTCCCTTGCGCAGCATGGTGCGCGGCTCGATCCCTTCGGCCGCGAGCAGGCCGGCGATGCGGTTCGCGCGCGCCGCGTCGGCGGTGACGAACTCCAGGTGGTAGCCGTGCTGCGGTGCGGTGACCGACCCTGCGCAGAGGAACGCTGCGCGCAGCTCGGCACGCCGCTCGCCGCGCCGGCGCGGCTT
>CALEOJ010000083.1 GCA_937910425.1 uncultured candidate division WPS-2 bacterium | reverse complement strand
CGAACCCGCGCCGGCCGAGCGCGATCGCTCCGGCCGCGCCCAGCGCGATCACGATCGCGGTGAAGATCCCGCTGACGCCGAGCGTGCGCGCGAAGGGAGCGAGATCGTCGATGGCACGCGTCCGCGCAAAGCGCTCGAGCCCCGTCAGCGCATCGTGCGGCAGCGCGAGCACGAAGGCGGCCGCCGCGGCGGCGAGCAGCGGCGCCGCCGGATAGCGCAGCCGCCGAGCGAGTCGCAGCGAGAGCACGACGAGCATCAGCACCGAAGCGAGCGCGAACGCACTCGGGAGGAACGCGACCAGCTGCCTCAGCGCCGCCCAGCCCGGAAACGGGCGGCCGAGCAACAAGACGGCGAATCGAGCGACGAGCGCGGCCAGCGCCGCGCCGAACGCGATCGGCAGCGACTCCTGCAGCGCGCGCACCGCAGGCGCATCCGCGATTCTGTGCGCCAGCGGAGCGGCGGCACGTTCGAGCCGCGCGACGATCCCCTCACCGGCCGGCGCCTCGAGCGCCGGAACGCTAGAGCCTGCGGATGACGGCTTCGACTCGGCCGACGATGGTGACATCGTCGGCGTAGATTGGCGCCATGGTGGCGTTCTCCGGCTGCAGCCGCACGCGGCCGTTCTCGCGGTAGAACCGTTTGACGGTCGCCTCCCCGTCGATCATCGCGACCACGATCTCGCCGTTGTTCGCACTCGGGCGCGGCTCGACGACGATCAGATCGCCGTCCAGGATCGCCGCGTCGATCATCGAGTCGCCTTTAACCCGCAGCATGAAGCCGCCGGTTCGCGGCACCCAGGACGCCGGCAGCACGAACTGCTCCTCGAGATTCTCCGTCGCCGTGATCGGGACGCCGGCCGCGACGCGGCCGAGCAGCGGCAGGGTCGCCGACGCGACCTTCTCCGGCGCGTCGTCGGCCGGCGTCGCCACCAGCGCGCGCGGCTTGGTGGGGTCGCGTCTGAGGAGACCGCGGCGCTCCAGCGTCTTGAGGTGCGACTGCACCGTCGACGACGACGAGAGCCCGACGCGCTCGCCGATCTCCCGCACCGAGGGCGGGTAGCCGTGCTCGGACGTGAACTCGCGGATCACCTCGAGGATCCGCTGCTGCTTCTCCGTCGTGGCCCGTTCGGCCATCATCCCTCCTAGAAGAATGCCACCCAGTAGGCACAGCGCCGACAGACGCTGGCCGACGACGGCCGGGGCCGCCGCATTGATTGCGGCCATCCTAGCACACAACTCCGGCCGGAGCAAACATACGTTCGACCATCTTGACGCGGGGCGACCCGCCTTGGTACCATATGGGGGACGAACGAGCGTTCGGCCCAACATCTAGGGGGATCGGAAGCACCATGTACGGGACGTCCAAACGAAAACTGACCCTCATGCCGCTGGTGGCCCTCGGCGGGCTCAGCCTAGCCGTAACGCTCCCGGCACTGTCGAGCACGGTCCACGCCGCCCCGCCCGTCGCCTACACGACGGTCACGGTCCATCGCGGCCAAACCCTCTGGTCGGTCGCCGAAACCAGGACCCCCGCGACCGGCGACGTCCAATCGACCGTCGACCAAATCATCGCGACGAACCACCTGACCGGCGCGAACCTCCAAATCGGCCAGAAGCTCCGAGTGCCGCGATGAAAGCCCTGAAGGCGCTCAAAGCCGTCTAACCGCCGCGCGGTAAACGCCGCGGCAGCTGCCAAAACCGTGTCCCAAACGACGCCTGCGTGCTCCCTCGCCGCAGGCGTCTTCACATCCCCACCCCGCAGCCCCCCGAGCCCCAGAACGTCGAGCACGACAAAAGAAGAGCGGCCCCGCCGAAGCGGAGCCGCTCGAGTTCCCTTTCAGGAATACGCGAGCCTTAGAGTTTGATCCGAGCCTCGAAGTACATGCTGAACGGGCTGACGGCGAAGTACGGGTCGTACGGGGCCCGCTGGTACGGCTGGATGACCGTACCCGGGTTGTACACGTTCCCCACGCTGGGGACGCCGTCGTAGCCGATGCCGTAGCTGCACGCGTGGTTCACGGCCCACGGAACCTTGGTTCCGCCCCAGCACCGGTTGACGATGTTGGCGAAGCTCCCGACCAGCGTGACGCGCTTGTTCACGTCGTACGAGACCTGCGTGTGCAAGAGCAGCTGGTTCGGTTGGACGAAGGCGCCGACACCGTCGAAGTTGTTGGTGTAGGTGTTCGGAATCGCGAGGATGCCTCCGCAGCTGCCCGCGTCGGCCGGGGCGCCGCCCACCGCACCGTACGGATACCGCGGATCCCCGGTCGTCGATCCCGAGAGGGCGCCGCAACCGGCGCTCGGGTCGAAGCCGAAGTTCGAGAGCGGCACGCCGTAGCGCGCTCCAGCGTTGAACTGGATCGCCGGAGTGATCGCGAGCGGCCCGTGCTTGTACTGCAGGAGCAGCGTCGCGACGTACGGAGCACCGAACGTCGAGTATCCGCCCGTATCGACACCGGCCGGGAACGTATCGAACGTCGGGTACTGGCCGTTCGGATCGAGCAGCTTGGTCGCGGAGTAGTTGTAATACGGGTTCGCGATGCTGCCCACAGCGCACGCCCCGTCGGGCGCGCCGCCGGCCGTGTAGCAGGGGGCGCCGCCACCCGACTTGGTGAGGGAATTGAACGCGGCGATTTGCGTGTTGAGACCGTCCACGACCGAACCCCCGTTGGGCTCGCGCGTGTAGCGGATCTTGCTGTCCGTGTACGCGAACGTCAAGCGGGCGGCGAGGCCGTTGCGTGAGAAGTCGCCCTTGTCGAGTTCGAACTCGAACCCTTGCGACGTCTGCGCACCGACGTTCAGACCCGACACGAAGTTCGTCCGCTGGTCGAGGTAGAACTGTTCGATCTGGTCCTGCGTCTTGCGCAGGAAGGGGGTGAACTTCACCGACGTATCGCGGCCGAACTGGTGCTCGAGCGAGAAGTCGTAGTTGTTCGAAACCTCCGGCCGGATCTGATGCATCGGCGTGGTGCCGATACCGAACTTCACGAAGTTCACCAGCGACGGAGGCGCGTCTTGCTGGAGGAAGTTGTACTGTTCGAACGCGCTGTTCGGCGCCTGCGCGTAGCGGCCCCAACTGGCGCGGAGAACCGTGGTCGGCGATAATGTGTAGGTCATACCGAGGCGAGGTTGGAGTTCGCCGAACGTGTCGCTCTGATGTGCCGGGTTCGTCATCGCCAAGTTCGGGGTGACGCCCGCGTTCCAGGCGTTGTACCAGAAGGTACGCGCGGGAGATCCGGTCGTGTCCGAACCGATGAACTGGAACTGGTCGTAACGCAGACCGAGGTTGATGTTCAACCGATCGGTCGGCTTCCACTGATCGGTGATCGAGAAGGAGGCGAACTTCGGCTGAACCGAGTTGTACGTCGCACGCTGGCCGTTCTCGGCGAGCAGCCACTGGCACGGGCCGGAGCCGCAGGTCGTGCCCGGCGCGACGACGGGGACGGTTCCGTTGTAGGCCTGGCTGATCGAGAAACGGGCGTACGCGCCCGTTCCGCCGGTGGGTGTGAAGCACGGGACGGCCGCGCCGGCGATCGTGTAGCACTGCCCGGCAAGCGGGTTCGAGCCGTTGACCAGCACGCCCGTCGTGAGCGAGCCGTTCGAGTACTGCGTGTTGTTGTCGCGCAGCGTGGTCGCCATCGTGTACGAACCCTGGATCGAGAGCAAATGCTGCGAGTTCAGTTGATCCGAGAACTGCGCGCTGACGCCACGCGTGTGGCTTTCGAGCTCGTAGTCACCGGGCAGGATCTCCAGATAGCCCTGAGCTACGGTCGCGACGCCGACCGGCGCGGCCTGCAGCCACGACGAGTAGTACGTGTACCCGTAGACGCGCAGGAACGCGTTGGTACCGAAGTTGCGCTGATACTGCAGCTTGAAGATGCCCTGATCGTTCGTGAACGCGTCACGATAGTCCGGAGCGATCGCACCCCCGATCGCGCGCCCGAACGGCGACTGCGGGAAGTTGTAGCGCTGGACGCCGCCGCCGGTGTAGCCGATTGGGAGTACCGAGCCGACCGGCTGGCCGGTGAACTGGTAGCCGTCCGTGAATCCGAGCGGCGTCGAATAGCCGATCGAGTTCAGGTACGCGTTCCCGCCGAGGTCGTTCGCCGACAGGTAGAGCGGGTTGCCGATGTGGTTGATGTCGACCAGGGCCTGGACGTCGTCCCGGTTGCCGTCTTTGCGCGGGATGCCGAAGTGCAGGTTCAGGACGCTGTCGCGTTCCTGCGTCTGCGCCTGGGAGCCGGTCTGGAACGGGCCCATCACCGTCGGACCGTTCGGGCCGACGTTCGAGTACGGCGTCGACGGATTGGCGTAGCACGAAGGCGCCGCGGCATACGGCAGGGGTACCCCGCCCGGCAGGATGCCGTAGCAGCTCTGGATCGGATAGCCCCAGTTCTGCTGGAGGCTCGCGCCGTTGTACTGATCGTAGTACCGAAGGTTCTGGTTGTACGCACCCGCACCGAGGTAGTACGAGAACGTACGCGACGGATTGGCGCCGCCCGCTTCGAACGAAATCTTGTTGTACATGATCGGCGTACCCATCGCCAGATCGAGATTTCGGCTCGCCGGCGCGGTGCCGGTACGAATGACCTGGTTGATGTAGCCGGAGAGACCTTCGGCTTCCGAGTTCGCCGGGCTGGCGCCGGTGTAGACCTGCAGCTCCTGCTGGCCCAGCGACGACAGCGGCCCCGAGGGGTAGTTGTCGAACGCGCGGTTGACGGGGACGCCGTCCAGCTCGTAGCCGATCTGGTCGTAGTCACCGCCGCGGATCGAGATCGCCGGGCCGGCGCCGATGTAGCCGGTCTGGTTCGGCGCGATGAAGACGCCCGGCACCGCGGCGATCGCGGACCACGCGGTGTTCAAGTTGCCGCCGCCGCCGATCGTCGACGCCTTGTCCTGCGTGACGGCGTTGATCGAGTAGACGTCGGCCGTCGTACCCGGCTTCACGAGCGCCGAGGCGGCGCGCGAGGTGACGGTGCCGATGACCTTGAGTTTGGTCGGCTGCTGGAGGCTGACGGTTAGCGTCTGGTCCGCCTGGACCGTGACGCCGCTGACCGAGGCGGCGTCGCGCGTCGACGTCGCGGTCACCAAGACCGTGTACGTGTCCGGCGCGAGCGAGATGAACGAGAATCTCCCGGTCGCGTCGGTTGTCGTCGTCGCCGATTGCGACGGGCTGGCCGCGGTGACGCGGGCACCAGTGATGGCTTGGTTCGACTGTGGGTCGACGACGGAGCCGTTGATCGCGCCCGTTGTGCCTGCCAGAACGCTTGTCGTTCCCTGGAGCACGAACGCGATGAGCAACAGAACTGCGACGATACCACGTCTCACCGAATAGGGGATTGCCACGGGCACCTATCCTTCCGATGGGTGGGTGGTGCTTTGACCGCGCAGAGAGCCAGGCTCGGAATTCCGTGAGGAATTCCCGTGCCAGGCCTTGGACGGACCTGGCACTCTTCTGGCAGCCGCTGCCGGCTCCCCCCGGACGGGACACCGAGCTCGGGCCGTTAACGCGCGGGTGCCGTCACCGCCCGGGACGCTCCACGACGACGACACTGTGGCCGTCGTGCGCGTCGAGGAAGACCAGCCCTTCGTCCATCCAGCCGTCGAGGCCGGCGCTCAGATGCCGCTGGACTTCCCGCACGACGTGGCGGCGGCTGCGCAGCCATTGCAGTTCCGCGCGCGTCGTGGCGAGCCAGATCGCCTCTTCGCATTCCTCGCACGCGTAGCCGAAGCGCATGGCTCCTAGGCGGGGACGGGCTTGAGCCGGCTCGCCAGGAGCTTCGGGATATCCGACGGCCGGTCCGCGACCGGGACCCCCGCCTCGCCGAACGCCTTGACCTTGGACTCCGGCGTCCCCGTGTTGCCCGAGATGATCGCGCCGGCGTGCCCCAGGCGCTTCCCCTTGGGCGCGCTACGGCCGCCGATGAACCCGATCACCGGCTTGCCGGTGATATGCTCCTTGATGAAGGCGGCCGCGTCTTCTTCGTCCGAGCCGCCGATCTCGCCGGCGACGACGATCGCCTCGGTCTCCGGATCGTTGGCGAACGCGCGGAGGCAGTCGACGAAGGTCGTCCCGATGATCGGGTCCCCACCGATCCCGACGCAGGTCGACTGACCGAAGCCGGCCCGGGTCAGCCCGTCGACGATCTCGTACGTCAGGGTCCCCGAGCGCGAGATCATCCCGACGTTGCCTTCCTTGAACACGTGGCCCGGCATGATTCCGACCAGTGACTTGCCCGGCGAGATCACGCCCGGGCAGTTGCCGCCGATGATGCGCATCCCGGGCGTCGTGTTGACGACCCGCAGCATGTCGTGGGCGGGGATCCCCTCGGTGATGCAGACCGCGAGCTGAATCCCCGCGTCGTACGCTTCCCACAGGGCGTCCGCGCCGGCGAACGGCGGGACGAAGATGATCGAGTGGGTGGCGCCGGTCGCGTCGACCGCGTCCTTCACGGTGTCGAACACGGGTTGACCGGTCTCGATCGTGGTGCCGCCCTTGCCGGGCGTCACGCCGCCGACGATCTTCGTCCCGTACGCCAGCATGCGCTGCGTGTGAAACGCGCCCTCGCGCCCGGTGATCCCCTGCACGATGACTTTCGAGTTCTTGTCCACGTAGATCGCCACGGTTATTTGCCCCCGCTCGCGAGCGCGACGGCGCGCGCGGCGCCTTCGTCCATCGTCTCGACCGGGACGAAACCGGCCTCGGCCAGAATCGCACGGCCTTCTTCCGCGTTCGTTCCGGTCAAGCGCACGACGAGCGGGACCTTGCGGACATCATCGCCGGCGAGGGCTTCGACGATCCCCTTGGCGACTTGGTCGCCGCGGGTGATCCCGCCGAAGATGTTGATGAACATCGCTTTGACGCGCGGATCCGAAGTGACCAGGTTGTAGCTCTTCTTCACGAGGTCGGCCTGCGCGCCGCCCCCGATGTCGAGGAAGTTCGCCGCGCCGCCGCCCGCGTTCTTGACGGCATCCATCGTGCCCATGCCGAGGCCCGCGCCGTTCGCGATCACGCCGACGTTGCCGATGCGGCCGTCTTCGTCGGGAAGCTTCGCGTAGTTCGACATTCCGAGACCGATCGCGACCGCCGCCGCCTGGTCTTCGTCGGTCGGCTGTTCCTTGTTCCACCGCGCGATGTCGGGATGCTTGTAGAGCCCGTTGTCGTCGAGCTCGACCTTCGCGTCGCTCGCGATGACGCGGCCGTCCTTCGTCAGCACCAGTGGGTTGATCTCGACCAGGTTCGCGCCGTAGTCCATGAACAGCGTGTAGAGCGCGCCGAGGATCGATGGAAACGCCTTGCGATATCCCTCGGGAAGCTTCGCCTGGAACGCGAGCATCCGGCCGATGAACGGCGAGTATCCCATCGCGGGATCGATCCAGTATTTCGAGATCGCGTCGGGATCGCGTTCGGCGACCTCCTCGACGTCCATCCCACCTTGCGCGGTCACCAGCACGACCGGCTTCTTGGCCGCTCGATCGATCGCGATCGACACGTAGGCCTCGCTCGCGATGTCGACCTTCTCCTCGACGAGGAGCGATTTGACTTCCTCGCCGTCGGGGTTCTGGATCGATTTGAGCACCTTGCCGATCAGCTCGCGCGCGAGCGCCTCGCCGTGGCGCGCGTCGTCGGCGAACTTGATCCCGCCGGCCTTGCCCCGGCCGCCCATCATCACTTGGCTCTTGAGCACCCACGAGCCGGGATGTGCGGCGATGTACGATGCGACGTCGGCGGCCGCCGTGGTGAAGACCCCGCTCGGGGTGGGGATGCCGACCCGGCGGAACAGGTCCTTGCCCTGGTACTCCATCAATTTCATGGGACGCGCTCCGTTCCGCGCCGCGAAACGGCGCCCCTGGACGACCAATGTTGGAGGGACGAAAGCACACCGCCGGACCGGCGGCGAAGCCCCAGCGAGGAGGGTTCACCAATGCTGCATCGTTCGATCGCCGTTACCGCCGCGCTCGTACTTGGGTCGGGCGCCCTCGCCGCCGCAGACGCCCCGAAGCCCTTGCGAACCCTCGTCTACTCGGTTCAGTACAGCTCGCAGTCGCGGAACACGGAGCAGACGTCCGGATTCTCGGGCAGCGACTCGGGACCGTCGGGTACGTCGATGGGCCACGGCGCGGTCGAGCGCAACTCCAACGTCAGCGATGATGGCACGCTCACGATCGACGTGGTCGGCGCGAGCGCCGACGCGGGGCTCGTCGTCGACGCTGCGTACGCGGGGAAAACGACCGCCCAGCCGGCGATCCGCGTCGCGATCTTTCCGGACGGACGGCTGTCGATCGATCCGCGCCACCAGCTCTCGCCCGAGGCAGCACGCGTCTTGCCGCTCCTGGCGCGCGGTTTGGTCGCGGGTCGCGACGTCAGCCCCGGGTCGGCGTGGAAAACGGACGTCGCTCCGCCTGCGAAAGGCTCGATCGCATACCGCGTGAGCGCGCTCGAAGGACAGCAGGCGACCCTCGTCATCGATTCCGACATCAAGGTTCCCGGGCCTCAAGGGTACGACGAGCAGGGTCACGGCACGGCGAAGTACGCGACCGACCTGCTCTGCCCACTCACGTACGATCTCGAGGCGCACTCGCGGCATCAGCCCTCGGCCGACCAGTACGTAACGTCGAACTCACACCTCACGGCTACGCTCGTCAGCGACAGCTTCGCCAAGAAGTAGGCTCGTGATCGAAGCCGCTCCGCGCTCGATCGTCCTGTTCGACGGCGTCTGCAATTTCTGCAACGCGACGGTGCGCTTCATCGCCGCGAACGATCCCGGCGGCCGGTTCGCGTTCGCGCCGCTGCAGTCGCCCGAAGCGCGCGCGTTCTTGGGCCCTTCGACGAGCTCAGGACAGGGTGCGGTCGACGTATCGCGCGACCCCGAGACGTTCGTGCTGCTCGAGTACGGGCGGCGCTACGAACGGAGCGATGCGGTGCTGCACCTCGCGCTCGGGCTGCGCGCACCGTGGCCGCTGGCGTTCGCCCTGATCCTCGTGCCGCGTGCGTGGCGCGACGCGGCGTACGCCTGGTTCGCGCGCAACCGCTACCGCTGGTTCGGCCGCGAGGAGACGTGCCCGCTTCCGTCGCCTGAGCTGCGCGCGCGTTTCCTGAACGAGGAGAGCTAGCCGAGCCGGCCGAGCAGTGCGCGCGCGATCACCAGTTGCTGGATCTCCGAGGTCCCTTCGTAGATCTCGGTGATCTTCGCGTCACGGTAGTAGCGCTCGACGGGGAACTCGGTCGTGTATCCGTATCCGCCGTGGATCTGAACCGCTTCGGCGGCGTGTTCGCGCGCCTTGGTCGACGCGAAGAGCTTCGCCTTCGCCGCTTCGGTGACGAACGGGCGTCCCGCTCCGGCGAGCGCCGCGGCTCGATAGACGAGCAGACGCGCGGCGTCGAGATCGGTCGCCATCCGTGCGATCTTGAACGAGACGCCTTCGAAGGCGCCGATCGGTTTGCCGAACGCGACCCGGTCCTTCGCGAACGCGACCGACGCGTCGAGGCACGCCGCCAGGATACCGGCCGCCTGCGCGGCGATCCCGATCCGCCCGGACGCGAGCGTCATCAGCGCCTGGGTGAAGCCCGTTCCTTCGCTGCCGAGCATCGCGGACGCCGGCACGCGCACCTCGTCGAACGCAAGATCGACGGTGTTCGAGGTGTGGATCCCGAGCTTTTCGGTCGTCTTCTCGACGACGATCCCGGGCAGCGCCGTGTCGACCAGAAACGCGCTGATCCCCTTCGCACCGGGGCCTCCGGTGCGGAACATCGCCATGATGACGCCCGAGTATGCGCCGTTCGTACACCATTGCTTCCGCCCGGAGAGTATCCAGCCGTCGCCGTCGCGCCGCGCGGGCGCGCGGATCGCCGCGGCGTCCGACCCGGCGTCGGGCTCGGTCATGCCGAACCCGGCGATGACGTCGCCGGCGGCGAGCGGTTCGAGCCAGCGCCCGCGCTGCTCGGTCGATCCGAGGGTCGCAATCGCGTTGCAGATCATCGAGTGGACCGACACGGTCACCGCGGTCCCCGCGTCGACCCGCGCCAGTTCCTCGATCGCGAGCGCAAACGAGACGTAGTCGGCGCCGACGCCGCCGTACGCTTCGGGGACGAGCATCCCCATCAGCCCGGCTTCGGTCAGCTTTCCGTACAGCTCGCGCGGAAAGACGTGCCGCTTGTCCCAGTCCGCGATGTGCGGCGCGATCTCGCGCAGCGCGACCTCGCGCGCGACGTCGCCGATCGCGCGCTGGTCGATGGTCGGCTCGAACGTCTCGGACCGCGTCGTCTCGATCATGGCTGCGCGTCCTGCGCCGGCCGAGGGGCGTAGTCGTAGAAGCCGCGGCCCGACTTCTTTCCGAGCCAGCCGGCGGCGACGTACTGCTTGAGCAGCGGGCACGGCCGGTACTTCGAATCGCCGAGCCCCTCGTGCAGCACGTTCATGATCGCCAGGCACGTGTCGAGCCCGATGAAGTCGGCGAGCGCGAGCGGCCCCATCGGATGGTTCATACCGAGCTTCATCACCGTGTCGATCGCCTCGACCGACGCGACGCCTTCGTAGAGCGCGTAGATCGCTTCGTTGATCATCGGGAGCAGGACGCGGTTGGCGACGAACCCCGGAAAGTCGCGCACCTCGACCGGCGTCTTGTCGAGCGCGAGCGCGAGGTCGCGCACGAATGCGAACGAGGCGTCCGAGGTCGCGATCCCGCGGATCACCTCGACCAGCTTCATGACCGGGACGGGATTCATGAAGTGCATGCCGATCACGCGATCCGGCTTCGAGGTCACCGCGCCCAGCACGGTGATCGAGATCGACGAGGTGTTGCTGGCGAGGATCGCTTCCGGCGGCGTATTCGCGTCGAGGAAGCGAAACAGGTCGAGCTTCAGATCGAGCCGCTCGGTCGCCGCTTCGATCGCCAGCGTGACGTCGAGGTCGTGCACGTGCGGCCGCGGATCGATGTGCTCCAAGATCTCACCGCGCTGCGCGGGCGAGAGCCGCCCCTTCTCCACGTCACGCTCGAGGCGCTTCGCGATTCCGTCGATCCCGTGGCGGATGCGCGTCTCGTCGATGTCGTTCAGCAGCACCTCGTGTCCCTTGGCGGCGAGCACCTGCGCGATGCCGCCGCCCATCTGACCGGCCCCGACCACCAGCACTCGCACCGCGGCGGTTCCGGCTATGCCACTTTGATCAGGATCGCGTCGCCTTGACCGCCGCCCGAGCAGATCGCCGCGATGCCGTACCCCCCGCCGCGGCGGCGTAACTGTTGCACGACCGCGCCGACGATGCGCGCTCCCGAGGCCCCGATCGGATGCCCGAGCGCGACCGCTCCACCTTGGACGTTGACGACGGTCGGGTCGAGCCCCAGCCTCGCGGCGGCCGTCAGGGCGACCGCGGCGAAGGCCTCGTTGATCTCCCACACGTGGATCTCGCTCGTCTTGAGCCCTTGCTGGTCGAGCAGCTTTTGGACCGCCATCGCCGGTACGAGCGCCAAATACGGCGGGTCCCAGGCGACCGTGGCGTGGTCGACGATCTCGCCGAGCACCTCGATGCCGTTGGCGCGCGCGTAGCCGGCGTTGGACAGGACGAGCGCGGCTGCGCCGTCGTTGACGCCGGGCGCGTTCCCGGCGGTGATCGTACCGCCGGCGTCGATCGCCTTCAGCTTCGCCATCGACGCGAGCGAAGCGTCGACGCGCACCGGTTCGTCACGGTCGACGCGGGTGAACGGAACCTCGCCGGTGACGTAGGGCGAGTACTGCGACGGATCGGCGACCATGTTCTGGGGCGGGACGTGGTCCCACACCGAGCTCGAACCGGTCGCGCCGGCGAGCGCGGGGATGCGCGGCCGGGCCTGAGCGGGGAGCGCGTCGACGACGATCTTCCCCCTCGCTTTGGTGGCGACGTTGATCGGCGCGATCTCGCCGGCGAAGTAGCCGGCTTCGTGCGCTGCGTGAGCACGCGCGTGACTCTGGTACGCGAACTCGTCCTGCACCGCGCGGGTCACGCCCAGCTCGGCCGCGACGCGCGCGCCTTGCGCCGCCATCGCCTCATCGAAGTAGTAGTCCCAGAGCCCGTCGTGGATCATCGCGTCGAACATCGTCGCGTTGCCGTAGCGGTAGCCGTTGCGCGCGCCGGGGAGCAGGTACGGAGCGTTCGACATCGACTCCATCCCGCCGGCAACCACGACGCGGTTGTCGCCGTCGCCGATCGTGCGCGCACCGTAGACCACGGCCAGCATCCCGGAGGCGCAGACCTTGTTGACCGTCTCCGCGGTCGTGGTCTTCGCGAGCCCCGCCTTGAACGCGGCCTGGCGCGCGGGCGCCTGCCCGACGCCGGCTTGGATCACCTCGCCCATGATGACGTGCTCGACGTCGGAGGGGTCGATCCCGGCGCGCGCGATCGCGTGCCGGATCGCGTCGGCGCCGAGCGTGGTGGCGGCCAGCGAGGAGAGCGCACCGCCGAGCCGCCCGAAGGGCGTCCGGGCGGTGGAGAGGATGACGGTACCGGGTTTCATAGCCCTACCGACTTCGTGAAGCCGCCGCTGGATTCCCGAGGCGTCTGGGTGCAGACGATCGTCGTGTCGGGATCGCAGCTCTCGCACTCGAACTGCACGGTGACGTGGGCGATCTCGAAGTCGTCCCGCATCGCCGCGTCGATCGAGCGCATGATTGCGCTCGCCTCGCTGAGCTTGCGGTCGTCGAGGACGACGTGCGCGGAGAGGGCGTGGGTCCCCGATCCGATCGTCCAGACGTGCAGGTCGTGGACGCCGACGACCCCCGTGACGCGGCCGATCCGTTCGCGGACCGCGGGGACCTCGGCGTGTCCGGGAGCGCTCTCGAGCAGCACGCCGGTCGCCTCGCGGATCACGGCGGCGATCCCGACGACGATGATCACCGCGACCAGCAGGGAGAGGACCGGGTCGATCCAGGCCGCGCCGGTCAGCGCGATCAGGGCGCCGCCCGCGACCACCGCCAGCCCGCCGAGCGCGTCGCCGGCGACGTGCAGCACCGCCGCGCGCAGGTTGAGGTTCTGGTGGGCGCCACGGGCCAGCACGATGCCGACGGTGACGTTCACCGCGACACCGATCGCGGCGACCGCCGCCATCAGCCCGGCGGCGGGCAGCTCGGGATGGAGCAGCCGGCGCACGGCCTCGACCGCGATCAGCACGGTGACGGCGGTGAGCAGGCCGCCGTTGGCGAGCGCCGCGAGGATCTCGTAGCGGGCGAAGCCGTAGGTCTGCCGGTGCGTCGCCGGACGCTTCGTCTGCACCGCGGCGGCCAGCGCGATCGCCAGCGCCACCACGTCCATCGCGACGTGCGCGGAGTCCGAGATCAGCGCGAGCGAACCCGAACGGAGGCCGCCGGCGAGCTCGAGCACGGCAACGCCCGCGGTCGCGACGAGTGCGACCTTCAGGCGTGCGGTCGAGCTGCCGGCGTGCGCGGTCACCCCCGCAGTGCCCTGAGCGCGAGCACGCCGAGCATCGCGCCGAAGGTGATCCAGGTTCGAGACTCCGCCTTGCCGATCACGTCGGGATCGTACGACCCCTGCTGGGGTTCGCCGGGTTCCAGGGAGGGCACGATGCGCGGGACGCGCTCGACGTAGTCGTCGAACGCTTCTCCGAACGTCGCGCGCAGGTACTTCTCCTCGTGCGGCACGATGATCGCGTAGACACCGAGCATCGCGGCGAGCGATCCGCCGACCAGCGCGAAGCGCATCGGCGCCGAATTCTTCCCGGTGAACGCGAGCGCGAAGCCGGCCGCCGTCATGACGTTGCCGACGTAGAGCGGATTGCGCACGTAGGCGTACGGTCCGGCGGTGACCAGCGCGGGTGCGGTGACCGTGTCGCCGCGAGTGGTGACGCCGCTGTAGCCGACGGCCCACATGCGGACCACTTCGCCGGCGAACGCGAGCGGCAAACCAGTTGCGATCGAAAACGCGCTCGGCTTGCCGAGCGCCGCCAAAACGACCGCCGGCAGCGCGAGCAGCGCTCCGCGGTTGCCGAAGACGAAAGCGTCGAAATCAGATTTGTCCGGGGTTCGCTCGTTCACCTGGTCACCTCTTCGTGCGCGTGCGCGCATCGTCGTAGACGGCGCGCAGCGCGGCTCCGAGCGGGAAGCGAGGCGTCCAGCCGGTCGCCTCGCGCAACTTCGACGCGTCGCCGACGCTGACCGGAACGTCCGACGGGCGCATTCGCTCCGGGTCTTCACGCACCTCGACCGGGACGCGGCCGATCTCGATCAGCCGGCGCAGCAGCTCGCGCATCGTCGTCGCCGTTCCGCTGCAGATGTTGTACACCTCGCCGGCTTCACCGTCGCCTTCGAGCAGCAGCACGTATGCCGAGCACACGTCGCGCACGTCGAGCACATCTCGGCTCGCCTCGAGGTTGCCGACGCGGACGACGCGGTCGAGCCCCGCCTCGACGCGCGCGATCTGGGCGGCGAACGACGCGACGGCGAACCGTTCGTCCTGGTGCGGGCCGATGTGGTTGAAGGCGCGCGTCACGACCGCATCGACGCCGTACGAGCGCGCGTACGCTTGCGCCAGCGCCTCGGCAGCCGCTTTGCTCGCCGCGTACGGATTGCGCGGCAGCGGCGGTGCCGTCTCGCGCAACGGATACGACGCCGGCGGCTGCGCACCGTACACGTCGGCGCTGCTTGCGACGAGCACCCGCGCGCGCGCACCCTCCGCCGCGAGCGCTCGCGCGGCGTCGAGCACGTGCAGCGTTCCGCCCGCGTTCACCGCGAACGTTCCGTCTGGGTCCTCGAGCGATGCGGGGACCGAGGCTTGCGCCGCGAGGTGCGCGACGGCGTCCGGCTGCGCGAGGTCGAACGCCGCACGGACGGCGAGCGCGTCGGTGACGTCGAGCGCCAGTACCTCGTCGTCGCGTGCGGCACGGTCGGCCTCGATCACCTCGTGCCCCCGCGCGCGGAGCGCCGCGGTGAGGTGACCTCCGACGAACCCGCGCGCCCCCGTGACGAGAACCCGCACGTTATCCCGGCGCGATCGCGCGCAGGCGGTCGAGATCGGCGCGCACCATCTGCTCGACGAGCTGCTCGAACGAGACCTCGGGCTCCCACCCCAGCTCGCGCCGCGCCTTCGAGGCATCGCCGACCAGCAGATCGACCTCCGCCGGACGATAGAAGCGCGGGTCGACGACGACGTGCTGCTCCCAGTCGAGATCGACCGCCGCGAACGCGAGCCGCACGAAGTCGCGGACCGCATGCGTACGGCCCGTCGCGATGACGTAATCGTCGGCGCTCTGCCGCTGCAGCATCAACCACATCGCTCGGACGTAGTCTCCGGCGAAGCCCCAATCGCGCTGCGCGTCGAGATTCCCCAGCCGGAGCTCCTTTTGCAGCCCGAGCTTGATCCGCACGACACCGTCCGAGATCTTGCGCGTGACGAACTCCTTGCCTCGACGCGGCGAGTTGTGGATGACGAGATCCCCCACGCCGGCATGAAAGCGCCCCGTCGACGTCGTGAAATCGTAGAGCCAACCCTCGTAGTGCGGGTCGGGCACGACTCGCTTGACTTCGGCCAGATCGCGCTTCAGGTGCGCGCCGCCCTTTCCTTCGCGCGGCGAGCGGAGGTTGATCGAGTAGAACGGTCCCGGCCGCTCTGGCGGACCCACGTCGACGTTGAGCACCGTCTCCTGTCCGAGCGCGCGTTTCGCCATCCACCACAGCCCCATCGCGAGGACGGGCGAGTTCGTTTTGAAGTTCCTGTACTCGTGCGAGCCATTACCGGCTTTGAGACCGTCGGTTTGGTTGTAGCCACTGAGAAATGCGCGCCAGATCGTCTCGTCGCCGTTTAGCACGATTCGTGGCACGCGTTTGTGGCCACTTTCAGTGTAGCATTCACTGCGAAGCCACTCGACGAACGTGGGTGCTCCGTTGAGCGCAAGAGAGCCGACGATCTTCCCCGCTACGAAGCCGGACGACGTCGGAGAATACCGAACATCTCCGCAGGTAACGCGTTTCCAAACATCGGCGAAGGCGGCGCGCAAGTGCGAATCGGAGTTCGTGAATTTCGCGTGCGTCCGACCTTGGCTGACAGACGCGGAACCGTCGCCGACGAACATGCCGAGCATCCATGCCATTTCGCGCGAACATGACGTATACGACGGAACTGCCGGAAGGTCGAATCGCCGAACGCGCTGACCTGCTTCAACGGTCGCGGCGGGCCGCTCACCGTCAGCCATGAATACAACGTGATCGGCGGTCGTCGTAACCGTGCCGCAGCGGGCTTCGAGGCGCGCAACCCGCTTGTTCTCGACGACCGGCCGGTGCCGATACGCGGTCCCGCCGAGAACTGGGACGAATTCCTCGCCGTCCCACACTTCGAGTCCGCGCGTTTCGAAGCGCTGGACGTTCGTGCCCTTTTCCCGCACGCACAGAATCTCGCCGACCATCCGCACGTCGACGAGACACTGTTCGCGAACGATAACCGGCGTATTTCCGGGAACCGACTCGTGGTTAAACGCGATACCGCTTGCGGCGAAGATGTTGTACGACTCGCGGTAGTTCACCGTGATCCAATGGCCGTAGACCTTTGCGACGCCGTACGGCGAGCGCGGGTAGAACGAGGTGGTCTCGGTCTGCGGCGTGGCCTGCACTTTGCCGAACATCTCCGAGCTCGACGCCTGGTAGAAGCGGATCTTCGGATCGACGGCGCGGATCGCTTCGAGGACGCGCGTGACGCCGAGCGCGGTGAACTCGCCGGTGAGCACCGGCTGCGTCCACGACGTCGGGACGAACGACTGCGCGGCGAGATTGTAGATCTCGTCGGGCCGCACGTTCGCAACGATCGTCGTGATCGAGCTCTGGTCGAGCAGATCGCCGGAGACGAACTCGATGTCGTCGACGATGTGCTGGATCCGCTCGTGCACGTCCGTCGAGGAGCGCCGCGTCATCCCGACGACCCGGTATCCCTTGGCGAGCAGCAGCTCAGCAAGGTACGATCCGTCCTGACCGGTGATGCCGGTGATCAGCGCAGTTTTCTGGGGCACGAGTAACCTTTCAGTTCAGAATCTGGACGTTCTTGCCCGTCTCGTCGAAGACGAACCGCGTTTCGAACAGCTCGTCGGTCTCGGGACCGACCACTTTCGACTGGATTACGAGACGGTGCATCAGCTTCTCGTTGTGCCGCACGACGCCGGAGTAGAAGTATTGCACGAGCGGCGTGACGCGGTCGTCGAGCGGCGCGAGGCGCCTGCGCTCGACGAGCATCGAGAGCAGCCGGTTCTGCAGCTCCTTGGGCAGCAGCCGCGCCGTGTCGTCCGGGGTCATCCGAACCGCGACCAGCTCTTCTTGCGCCTTGTTGGTCTCGGCGACCGGCCGGTCCGTGGTGTAGCGGATGATTGCATCCCAATCGTCGGCGGGGATGCCGGTGAAGCGCATCCCGTAGCGCCAGACCTTGCGACCCTGATGCTGCACGTTGTCGTGCCAGACGATCTTCGCCCGCACCCGCAGGTGCCGCTCCTCGACCTGCACCCGGACCTCGACCTCGTCGCGCGGGATCGGCTCTTGCGTCAGGATACAGAGGCCGCCGCCGCCGATGTCGAGGCCGATCGCGGCGCGGGTCGACGTGCCGTCGAGGCTGTAGGACGCGCGATACGGCTTCCGCTTGCGAGGGAACTTCCGCCGGTTTTGCTCTTTTCCGGTGAACCAGGCGAGGAGCTCAGGGAGCATAGGATGCCGATACGTTGGCCGCTCGGAGCCCGAAGTCCCTGGGTCGCTCGCTGACCCAGGCTACCAGCTCGCCCGCGCGATCGCGTCCCACTGCTCGGGCCCGGTTCCGCTCCAGTCGTAGAACGTGACGCCGATCGCACCGGCGCGGCGGCTCGCGTCGATCGCCGCCGCGAGCTCGTCGCCCGGGGGCGCCCCGCGCTTCGAGAGCACGCCGGTCTGCGCGCCGACGTCGATCGGGACCTCACGTCCCGCGAGCTGACGGACGAGCGCCACGGAGCCCGCGACGGCGGTCTGGACCTTCGGGATCGTGTCCCACGGACCCATCATGCGCCAGTACGTCATCGGCTGCAGCACGTCCGCGTCGCGCGCGATCTCGCGGTACGGGAACTTCGTTTGGTCGAGGTGCTCGAGGAACGGATCCTCGACCGTCGCAACGAGCAGAACGCGCGGGCCGACTGCGCGGCGCAGGACCGCGAGGTACGAGCGCAGCGCGGCGTAGCCGCGCGGACCGTCGCCGAGGAACTCCTCACCGCGTTCGAGGTCGACCGCGAGCCCGGTGATCCCGTTTCCGCCCGGCGTGCGATACGCGGCGACCTCGGCGTTGCGCGCCAGATCCTCGAACGTCGCCGCCCGCGGCACGGTCCAGCCGATCACCGCTATGCGATGCGCGGCCATGCCGTCGATCAGCCGGTCGATGACGGGGCCTTCGCCGCGGGACCGAGTACGTCGAAGGCACCGTACGCGAGCCGCAACTCGACCGAACGTAATCCCGCGTGAACCGCCGTCGCGACGATTCGATCGACGTCGAGCTTCGCGTAGGACGCATCGTCGAGCGGATCGGCGGAAAAAGCGAGCCACGCCGACTTGCCGCGCATCGCGTCGGCGCCGCTCGCCGGCAGCTCCGGCGGAACGGCGGCGCTCACCACCGTCTCCGCGCCGCGCGGCCGCACGACGACGTAGCGCGCGGT